>NZ_DAORSQ010000057.1:0-18002 GCF_035443605.1 Actinotalea sp.
TTCATCAACCAGCTCCGCGAGAAGATCGGAGTCTTCTTCGGCTCGCCCGAGACGACCACGGGTGGCAAGGCGCTGAAGTTCTACGCGTCGGTGCGTCTGGACATCCGCCGGATCGAGACCCTCAAGGAGGGCACCGAGGCCGTCGGCAACCGGACCCGCGTCAAGGTCGTCAAGAACAAGATGGCCCCGCCCTTCAAGCAGGCGGAGTTCGACATCCTCTACGGCGTGGGCATCTCGCGCGAGGGTGGCCTCATCGACATGGGTGTCGAGCACGGCTTCGTCCGCAAGTCCGGCTCGTGGTTCACCTACGAGGGCGACCAGCTGGGCCAGGGCAAGGAGAACGCCCGCAGCTTCCTGCGCGACAACCCCGACCTTGCGAACGAGCTGGAGAAGAAGATCAAGGAGAAGCTCGGTGTCGGCGCGCACGTCGACACCCCGGCCACGGGGGTCGACTTCTGAGCCGATGGGCGCAGCGCGGCGCGACACCGGAGCCGCCGGACTCCGGTGCCGCCGCGCAGGACGGCGAGCCGGACCCCGAGCAGGTGGCGCGGAGCATCGCGCTGCGCCAGCTCGCGTCCGCCCCGCGCAGCCGCCACCAGCTCGCGGACGCGATGGCCCGGCGCGGCGTCCCCCCGGACGTCGCCGAGCGGGTGCTGGACCGTTTCACCGAGGTGGGACTCATCGACGACGCGCAGTACGCGCAGATGCTCGTCCGCTCGCGCCGGGACAGCCGGGGGCTGGCTCGCCGGGCCCTGGCCGTCGAGCTGCGGCGCAAGGGGATCGGGGACGAGGACGCCCAGGTCGCCCTGGCCACGGTGGACGACGACGCCGAGGAGGCGTCGGCACGCGACCTGCTCGCCCGCAGGTGGCGGTCCGGGCCCGGCATCGATCCCGCGGCCCAGGCACGGCGGGCCGCGGCGATGCTCGGGCGCAAGGGCTACCCGCCCGGGCTGACGGCACGGCTGGTGCGCGAGATGGTGGACGATAGGGGTGCCGCATCCTGGGACCCGTCCCCAGGCGACGTCGACTGACCTGGCCGTGCCGGGCGAAGGGGGATCCCGATGACCGGTGAGGTCGCGACCACGATCATGCTGCTCCTGGCGTGCCTCGTGGCGCTGGTGCTCGTGCTGCTGGCCCGCAGGGAGGCGGCGGCGTCGCGGACGCAGGCCGCGAGGGACGTCGAGGGGATCCGCACCGAGGCCCAGTCCCTGCTGGCCGACGCGCAGCGCCGCGAGGCACGGTCGATCGAGCGCGAGCGGGAGCTCAAGGCCGAGCGCGGCGAGGTCAGGGCGCTCAACGAGGTCGCCGAGCAGCGGGTCGCCCAGGCCGACGAGCAGCGCGCTGCGGCGCTCAAGGCCACGCTCGCGGCGCAGTCCGAGGCGGCGGAGCGGCTCGCAGCGGTCTCCGGGATGACCGCGGACGAGGCCCGCGCCCACCAGCTGCGGATCGCGGCCGAGCAGGCGTCGCACGACGCCGCCGCGCAGGTCCGCCGGGCCGAGGCCGCGGCCCGGCGCACCGCCGAGGCCCGTGCCAGGGCCATCGTGGCGACCGCCGTGCAGCGCGTGGCCGCTGCGACGAGCTCGCAGGCCGTCGTCTCCGTCGTCCCGCTGCCCGCCGAGGACATGAAGGGACGCATCATCGGCAAGGAGGGTCGCAACATCCGGACCTTCGAGGCGCTCACGGGCGTCAACGTCATCATCGACGACACCCCGGACGCGATCACGCTGTCGTGCTTCGACGCCGAGCGGCGCGAGGTCGCCGTCGTGGCCATGGAGGCGCTCATCGCGGACGGCCGGATCCACCCCCAGCGCATCGAGCTCGCCTACGCCGAGGCGCTGGCCGGCGCGGAGGACCGCGCCGTGGCCGCCGGTCACGACGCGGCCGAGCGCGCCGGGGTCCAGGGTCTGCACCCCGAGCTCGTCACGACCCTGGGACGCCTGCGTCTGCGCACCAGCTACGGCCAGACGGTGCTCGCCCACCTCGTCGAGTGCGCCCAGATCGCGGCCGCGATGGCGGCGGAGCTGGGCGCCGATGTCGAGGTCGCCCGGCGCGGCGCCTTCCTGCACGACGTCGGCAAGGCCCTGACGGCGGAGCTGGGCGGGACCCACGCGCTGGTCGGCGCCGATCTCGTGCGCCGCTGCGGAGAGGTCCCGGCGGTCGTCAACGCCGTCGCGGCGCACCACGACGAGGTGCCCAAGGAGACCATCGAGGCCGTCCTGGTCCAGGCCGCGGACGCCTGCTCCGCCGCACGGCCGGGCGCCCGGCGCGAGGAGCTGGACCAGTACATCGAGCGGATGGACACCCTCGAGGCGCTCGTCGCCGCCCACGCGGGGGTGCGCCGCGCCGTGGCGATGTCCGCGGGCCGCGAGGTGCGGGTGGTCGTCGAGCCCGACCTCGTGGACGACGCCGCGATGCCCGGCCTGGCCGAGGCGATCGCGCGGCACATCGAGAAGGACCTGTCGTTCCCCGGGGAGATCGCGGTCACCGTGGTGCGCGAGCTCCGCGCGACGGCCACGGCCGGCTGAGCCCCACGGCCGGCTGAGCCCCCGGCCGGCCGAGGTGCTCACGGCCCGCCGAGGCGCCCACGGCCGGCCGAGGCGCTCACGCAGGGAGCCTCGCACCGGGGTCACGGCCCTGCTCGGCCGGGACCGTACCCTTGACCCGATGTCCCAGCCGCTCCCCGCCCCCGTCACAGCCGCGCGCACGTACCTCGTGCGCACCCTCGGCTGCCAGATGAACGTGCACGACTCCGAGCACATGGCCGGCCTGCTCGAGGCCGCCGGGTACGTGCCCGCCCCGGCGGAGGATGCCGCGCGGTCCAGCGCCGACGTCGTCGTCATCAACACGTGCGCCGTGCGTGAGAACGCCGCGACCCGCCTGTACGGCAACCTCGGCCAGCTCGCGTCGGTCAAGGCCGTGCGCCCGGGCATGCAGATCGCCGTCGGGGGATGCCTGGCCCAGAAGGACCGTGCGGGGATCGTCGACCGGGCGCCGTGGGTCGACGTCGTGTTCGGCACGCACAACCTCGACGCCCTGCCCGTGCTCCTGGAGCGCTCGAGGCACAACGCCGCTGCCCAGGTGGAGATCGCCGAGTCGCTGCAGGTCTTCCCGTCGACCCTGCCGACGCGCCGCGAGTCGGTCTACGCCGGCTGGGTGTCGATCAGCGTGGGCTGCAACAACACCTGCACGTTCTGCATCGTGCCCCACCTGAGGGGCCGCGAGCGGGATCGTCGGCCGGGGGAGATCCTCGCCGAGGTCGGGGCGCTCGTGGACCAGGGCGCGATCGAGGTCACGCTGCTCGGCCAGAACGTCAACTCCTACGGCGTGGAGTTCGGGGACCGCGGGGCGTTCGCCAAGCTGCTGCGCGCCGTCGGGTCCGTGCCGGGGCTGGAGCGCGTCCGCTTCACGTCGCCGCACCCCGCGGCCTTCACCGACGACGTCATCGAGGCGATGGCGCAGACCCCGACCGTCATGCCGCAGCTCCACATGCCCCTGCAGTCGGGCTCGGACCGCGTGCTGCGGGCCATGCGCCGCTCCTACCGGGCCGAGAAGTTCCTCGGGATCCTCGACCGGGTGCGCGCCGCGATGCCCGAGGCGGCGATCACGTCCGACCTCATCGTCGGGTTCCCCGGCGAGACCGAGGAGGACCACCTCGCCACGCTGCGGGTGGTGGAGCAGTCCCGGTTCGCGGCCGCGTTCACGTTCCAGTACTCGCCCCGGCCGGGCACGCCCGCGGCCGACCTCGCAGACCAGGTGCCGCGCGGAGTGGTCCAGGAGCGCTACGAGCGGCTCGTGGAGCTCCAGGAGCGTGTCTCCGGCGAGGAGAACGCGCGGCTCGTGGGCCGCACCGTCGAGGTGCTGGTCGCCGAGGGCTCCGGGCGCAAGGACGGTGCCACCGCGCGCATCAGCGGGCGGGCGGCCGACAACCGCCTGGTCCATCTCGCCCCGCCGGCCCGCATGGCCGTGCTGCTGGCTGCGGTGGGCGAGGACCGGCCTGCCGCGGGCCAGGGCACGGCCGGGGGCGCGCGCGCAGACGCAGGCCTCGGCGCTGACGTCGGGGCGGGCGCTGCTGCGGGCGAGGGACCGGTCGTCGACCCGCGGGTCGGACGCGACCTGCCGGACGACCTGCCGCGGCCCGGCGACCTCGTCGAGGTCACGGTGACCCGCAGCGCACCGCACCACCTGGTGGCGGACTCGGCCCTCGACGGCGGTCGCTACGTGGTGCGCCGCACGCGCGCCGGGGATGCCTGGGCCGCCCGCGAACGCGCCAGGGCGGGGCACGACGATGGCCACGGCCACGGTGGCGGACACGGTGGGCAGCCGGGCGCGGGGCCGGCGGCCGGACCCGTCGTGCTGCCGATGCCGTCAGTGCGGCGCTGAGGGCCCCTCGCCGGGCAGCAGGTCGACCAAGGCCGCGAAGAGCTGCGCGCTGGTGCCGAGACCGCACGAGACGAGCTGGCCGAGCTGGCTGTCGGTGACCCCGTGCTCGAGGTCGGTCGAGACCTCGCCGTACATCACGACGACGTCGTCCTCGACGCGCAGGTAGGTCTTGGGCCAGATCCGCTCCCGGTTCCAGTCGTTGACGACGAGCAGGGCGGCGGTCCGCTGGGACTCCGGGAGGGTCTGCTGCCAGCGGCCGCGCACCTGGAGGATCTCGTGCTCGTCCCCGAGCGTGAGGAACCAGAACCGGTTGCCGTCCCAGGTGCCGGTGAGGTCGCCGTCCTCGTCGCGGTCCACGTGGTAGCCGCAGCCGAGGAGGTAGGACTCGATCCGCTCGCTCGTCAGGGATCGGGGCGCGCCCGACGGCCGGGACGTCGCCTCCCCCGAGCCGGCGGTCACGGCGCCGAGGCCGCGGGGTCGGGGTACAGGTCGTCGAGACCGTCGAAGAAGACGCTTGCCGACGTGAGCCCGCAGTGCAGCAGCTGACCCAGCTGGTCGTCGGTGGCCCCGTGCTCGAGGTCGGTGGCCACCTCGCAGATCGCGTGCACCATGCCGTCGTCGCGCACGCGCAGGTAGGCCTTGGGCCACACCCGGTCCGCGTTCCACTCGTTGCACAGCTCGAGCAGCTCCGGCAGACGCTCGATGGCGAACTCCCGGTTCCACTGGCCGCGCACCTGGAGGATCTCGCGGCGCTCGCCGAAGAGGAAGAAGTAGAAGAGGCGGCCGCGCCACAGCCCGCCCACGTCGCCGTCGGCGTCGGTGAAGCAGGCATACCCGTGCCCGGCGAACCACGCGCGCAGCCGGTCGGTGGACAACGGGCGCGGCTGGTGGGTCGGCACGGGGTCCTGGGCCGGCGCCGTGCGGTCGGGCCCGCCGAGCAGGCCGGAGACGGGCCCGCCGTCCCAGCCGTCCTGGGACGCGCCGGACGCGCGCCCGCGACGAGCCCACGAGAACATCCCCACCCCGCGATCGTACCGGCGCCCTTCGCGGCACCGCGCGTGGGCGGCACCGCGCGGGGGGCGGCACCCGTTCCGGTCGGGTCCCGGGTGTCCGACGACCAGAACCCGACGAGAACCCGACCTGAACCCGACCAGAACCTGAGCAGGAGGGGTGGGTGCGGGAGCCGGAGGGTCGCCGCGGCCAGTACCGTCGGTGCGTGCTCGTCTCCGCAGCCCTCGTGCCCCAGACCGCCCTCCTCGTGCCCGGCGCCGCGGGGCGCAGCGAGGTGCTCGTCGATCAGCGGCGGGCGGTGGGCGAGGCGACCCGCTCGCTGCTCGCGGCGGCGCCTGACCGCGTCGTCGTCGTCGCCCCGGGCAACGCCCTCGACCTCACGGGCCGCCTGCACCCCACGCTCGCCGCGGCCGGTCTCGACGACGACCTGCTCGGCTGGCCGTCGGTGGTGCTCGGCGTCGGGGCCGCGCCCGATGACGAGCCTACGGCGGTGGACGACGTCGGCGCGGCCGTGGGGCTGCACCTGCTGGCCCGTGCGGGCTGGGCCGGGCCTGTCGGCGTGCTGGGCGTCCCGGTCACGGACGGGCTGCTCGCGCAGGGACGTGCCCTGGTGGACGGGCCCGAGCGGGTCGCCCTGCTGCTGTGCGCGTCGCTGAGCGCCCGGCGCGGCCCCGGGTCCCCGCTCGCGGAGGACGACCGCGCACCAGCGCTCGACGACGCCGTGCTGGCGGACCTCGCCGGGCTGGGTGCTGCGCCGCGCGAGGCGCTCGACGCCTGGAACCGGCTGGCCGAGGTCCCCGCCGAGCTCGCCACGGCGCTGGCCGTCAGCGCGTGGGCGCCGTGGCGCGTGCTCCTCGGGGCGCTGGGGGACGACCCGGTGCTGCCCGTGCGTGTCGACGTCGTCGAGGTCTCCGTGCCTCTCGGTGCGACGTACGCGGTGCTCGTGTGGCGCCGGCGCGACGAGGTCGGGTGACGGCCGTGGTCCGGCCCGTCGTCGCCGTCGTCGGCCCGACGGCGACCGGCAAGTCCGACCTGGGGGTCGCCCTCGCCCTCGCCCTCGGTGGCGAGGTGGTCAATGCCGACGCCATGCAGCTCTACCGGGGGATGGACATCGGCACCGCCAAGGTCACCGACGCCGAGCGCCGGGGCGTGCCGCACCACCAGCTGGACGTGCTGGATGTCGGGCAGGACGCGTCGGTCGCGGCCTACCAGCGGGACGCGCGTCGGGACGTCGCGGCCGTGGGCGCGCGCGGGGCGCGTGCGGTCGTCGTCGGCGGGTCCGGCCTGTACGTGCGCGCTCTGCTCGACCGGATGGAGCTCGCCCCCGTCGACCCGGAGGTCAGGGCGCGGCTCGAGGCCAGGGCCGAGCAGGAGGGGCCGGGGCTGCTGCACGACGAGCTCGCGCGGCTCGACCCGGCGGCGGCGGCGGCGATCGGCCGGGCGAACACGCGGCGGATCGTGCGCGCGCTCGAGGTGATCGAGATCACGGGGCGACCGTGGACCGCCGCGCTGCCCGAGCAGGAGTACGTCGCCCCCGCCGTGCAGATCGGCCTGGACTGCGCGCGCGACGTGCTCGACGCACGCGTCGAGGCGCGCGTGGACCGGATGTGGCGGCGCGGGCTGGTCGAGGAGGTCACCGCCCTCGCGCCACGGATGGGCCGGACGGCCGCGCGCGCCGTCGGGTACGCGCAGGTGCTCGCGCTGCTGCGCGGGGAGCTGGGGACCGACGAGGCGCGAGCCTCCGTCGTGGCGGGCACCCGCCGCCTCGCCCGCAAGCAGATGGGCTGGTTCGGCCGCGACCCGCGGGTGCACTGGCTCGACGCCGCGGACCCCGACCTGCTCGACCGCGCGCTGGCGCTGGTCGCTGCGGCGGAGGCCGGGCTCCTGGTCGACCCGGGGACGCGCAGCCGTAGGCTCGGCTCATGAGCACGCTCGCGGTGACCAAGGGCCACGGCACCGGCAACGACTTCGTCCTGGTGGACGACCGCGCCGGCGTCCTCGACCTGCCCGCGGGTCTGGTCGGGGCGTTGTGCGACCGTCACATTGGGATCGGCGGGGACGGGCTCATCCGGCTCGTCGGCTCGGCGCTGCTGCCCGAGGGGGCGGCGTGCCTGGCGCAGGACCCGGCCGCGCGGTGGTTCATGGACTACCGCAACGGCGACGGGTCCATCGCCGAGATGTGCGGCAACGGCGTGCGCGTCCTGGCGCGGTTCGCCGAGCGTCTCGGGCTGTGGGACGACGCCTCGGCCGAGCTGGTGCTGGGCACGCGGGCTGGCGTGCGGCGGGTGCGCCGCGTGCTCGGCCCCGCCGGCGAGGACTGGTACTCGGTCGACATGGGTCCATGGCACCTCACCGGCGGTGAGGCGGCGGAGCGGGCCGGCGCCGATGCGCTGGTGGCGGTCGACGGCCTCGTGGACGTGCGTCCCGGGCTACGGGTCGACGTCGGCAACCCGCACACGGTGATCGCCCTGGCCGACCCCGCCGAGCTCGACTCCGCCGAGCTGTGGCGTGCGCCGCGCGTCGAGCCGGCCCCGCCGGCCGGCACGAACGTCGAGCTGGTGGTCCCGCTGGGGGAGGAGCTCACGCCCGACGGCGAGGTGGGGCGGTTGCGCATGCGGGTGCACGAGCGCGGCGTGGGCGAGACCCGGTCCTGCGGCACCGGGGCGTGCGCCGCGGCGATGGCCGTGCGCACGTGGGCCGGACCCGGGGCGCCGGCCACGTGGCTGGTCGAGGTGCCGGGCGGCACGCTGCGTGTGCGGGTGATCGACGGCGGCCGCGTCGAGCTGGCCGGGCCGGCGGTCCTCGTCGCGTCGGTCGAGGTGGACCTGGACGCGCTCGGCGGCGGAGTGCTCAGGCCGGCGTGACCGCGAGCACCCGGAAGCCCTTGGCGCTCGCGGCGCGCTCGACACGCAGCCCCAGCTCCTCGACGATCCACCGCTGCAACGAGTCGGCGCCGAGGTTGCGCTGGACGACGAGCCACGCGGTGCCGCCGGGGGCGAGCCGGCCGAGCCAGTGCCGCAGCAGCTCGTGCAGCTCCGGCTTGCCGATCCGGATCGGCGGGTTGGACCAGATGACGTCGAAGCGCAGGTCCGCAGGGACGTCCTGGGGGGTCGTCGCCGTGATGCCGGTGAGCTCCAGGCCGCGCGCGGTGCGCGCCACGAGGTCGACGGCGCGGCGGTTGACGTCGACGGCCCAGACGCGCGCGCCCGGGGCCTGCAGGCCCATCGTCAGGGCGAGGGGACCCCAGCCGCAGCCCAGGTCGAGCAGCGTGCCCGTGGCGGGCGGCACGGGCACGGTGCGCAGCAGCACCTGGGTGCCGAGGTCGAGCCGGCCGGCGGAGAACACCCCGGCGGCCGTGTGGACGGTGACGTCGCGGCCGGCGAGCCGGACGTCCAGGGTGCGCCGCTCGGCGGCCGAGGCGGGCTCGGCGGTGAAGTAGTGGTCGGGCTCGACGTCGGGCGTGGGGTCGGGGGGCTGCGGTGTGGCAGGCACGAGGGAACCCTACCGAGCCGACGCGACGGTGCCGCCGGCCCCGCCGCGGCCGGTGGTATTCGTTCGCCGGTGTCGGCGGCGCGTGACACCCTGGGAGCCTGACGAGAGGTACCGATGACCCCCACCGATCCAGGCAGCACCGATCCAGGCAGCACCGATCCCGCGACCACCGAGCCCGCCCGCACCGGCGCGGCCCGCACGGGTCCCGCCCGGACGGAGCGCGAGCTCGCCGACGCCGTCGTCGCGCGTGTGCTGGCCCGTGCCGGCACGGTGCTCGACGAGGGCCTCACGCGCACCTCCGGCTCCGACGGCGACCAGCTCGAGCGCGAGGAGCGCGCGGCCCTGCGCCGCGTCTCCGGGCTGTCGACCGAGCTGGCGGACGTCACCGAGGTCGAGTACCGCCAGCTGCGCCTCGAGCGGGTGGTGCTCGCCGGCATCTGGAGCTCCGGCACCGTGACCGACGCCGAGATCTCGCTGCGTGAGCTCGCGGCGCTCGCCGAGACGGCCGGATCGGAGGTGCTCGAGGCGGTGCTCCAGCGCCGCCGCACACCCGACCCCGGGACCTACCTCGGCTCGGGCAAGGCCCTCGAGCTCGCCGAGGTCGTGGCGGCCACGGGCGCGGACACCGTCATCATCGACGCCGACCTCGCGCCCTCCCAGCGCCGGGCGCTGGAGGACGTGGTCAAGGTCAAGGTCATCGACCGCACCGCGCTGATCCTCGACATCTTCGCCCAGCACGCCAAGTCGCGGGAGGGCAAGGCCCAGGTCGAGCTCGCCCAGCTCGAGTACCTGCTGCCGCGCCTGCGCGGCTGGGGCGAGTCGATGTCCCGGCAGGCCGGTGGTCGCGTCGCGGGCGGTGCAGGGATCGGCTCCCGCGGTCCCGGTGAGACCAAGATCGAGCTGGACCGTCGGCGCATCCGCACCCGGATGGCCAAGCTGCGCCACGAGATCGCGGCGATGGCGCCGTCCCGGGCCACCCGGCGCGCCGGACGCACGCGGCACCGCGTCCCCTCGGTGGCCATCGCCGGCTACACCAACGCCGGGAAGTCCAGCCTGCTCAACCGCCTCACCGGCGCTGGCGTGCTGGTGGAGAACGCGCTGTTCGCCACGCTCGACCCGACGGTCCGCCGCGCGCAGACGCCAGACGGGCGCACCTACACGCTGACCGACACCGTCGGGTTCGTCCGTTCGCTGCCCACCCAGCTCGTCGAGGCCTTCCGCTCCACGCTCGAGGAGGTCGGCGACGCCGACCTGCTGCTGCACGTGGTCGACGTGTCCCACCCGGACCCGGAGGGGCAGGTCGCGGCCGTCCGCGCCGTGCTCGCCGAGATCGAGGGTGCCGACGCGATCCACGAGATCGTCGTGCTCAACAAGGCCGACGTCGCCGACCCGGAGGTCGTGGCGCGCATGCGGCGCCGCGAGCCGGTCTCGATCCTCGTCTCGGCGCACACCGGAGAGGGGCTCGGCGCGCTGCGCGAGCTCATCGCCGCAGAGCTGCCGCGACCGCGCGAGGAGATCGACGTCGTCGTGCCGTACCGGCGGGGTGACCTCGTCAACCGGGCCCACACCCAGGGCGAGGTCACGGAGGAGCACACCGAGCACGGCACGGTGCTGCGCGGCCTCGTCGACGCCGACCTCGCAGCGGAGCTGCGCGCGGTCTCGGTCGGCTGACCCAGGGCGCGACGGCGGGAGGGGCTGCGGTGCCGCGTCGGTCCGGCTGCCCGCGCCGGGCGACCCCGTAGGCTTCCGCGGTGAGCACGCAGCCCGATGTCCCGAGCGTGACCGGGCTTCTCGACCTGGCGGTCACGGCGCTGGGCGGCACGCACCGTGCCGGGCAGCAGGCCATGGCGCAGGCGGTCTCGGACGCCGTCGACCGCCGCGAGCACCTGCTCGTCCAGGCCGGCACCGGCACCGGCAAGTCGTTGGGCTACCTCGTGCCCGCCGTGCGCCACGCGGTGCTGCACGACCAGCGCGTCGTCATCTCCACGGCGACCCTCGCGCTCCAGCGGCAGGTCATGACGCGCGACCTGCCGCTCGTCGCCGCGACGGTCGCGCCGCGCCTGCCCCGGGCACCCCAGATCGCCCTGCTCAAGGGCTGGCACAACTACGTGTGCCTGCAGAAGGTCGACGGCGGCTACCCGGCGGACGAGCCAGGGACCCTGTTCGACCTCGAGGCGCCCGGCGCCGCAGAGCACCCGGCGGCCGGCCCGGGTAGCGACCTGGGTCGCCAGGTGCTCGCGGTGCGCGCCTGGGCGGCCGAGACGACGACGGGGGACCGGGACGACCTCGTCCCCGGCGTCAGCGACCGGGCGTGGCGACAGGTGTCTGTCACGTCGATGGAGTGCATCGGCGCGCGCTGCCCGAAGCTCGACGACTGCTTCCCCGAGCGGGCCAAGGTGCGCTCGCGCGAGGCCGACGTCGTCGTGACGAACCACGCGATGCTGGGCATCGCCGCCGGAGGCTCGCCCAACGTGCTGCCGGAGCATGACGTGCTCGTCGTCGACGAGGCGCACGAGCTCGCCGACCGGGTCACCGCCCAGGCGACGGTCGAGCTGTCCCCACCCAGCATCGATCACGCGTCGCGCCTCGCGCGCCGGCACGGCGGGGTGCCGACCGCGGACCTGGACGCCGCGGCCCAGGCGCTGCGCGTGGCCCTCGTCGGGGTGCCGGAGGGTCGCTTCCGGGTGCTGCCCGACGCTCTGGTCAGCTCCGTCGAGGCGGTGCGCGACGCCGCGCGGGCCCTGGTCACGGCACTGCGGCCGGAGCCGGCCGCCGGAGCGGGCAAGGGAGCGCCGGCCGGTCTGCCAGACGGTGGTCTGAAGATGGCGGCGTCGGCCGTGCTGGGCGTCTTCGAGATCGCCGAGCGGATGACGGGCGACGGTGCGTCGGACGGCACCGACGTGCTGTGGTGCGCGCGGGACGATCGTCGTGACCAGGGTCCCCGGCTGCTCGCGGCGCCGCTGGCCGTCGCCGGGCTGGTCCGCACCCGCCTGCTGGCAGGGCGGACCGCGGTGCTCACGTCCGCGACCCTCACGCTCGGGGGCAGCTTCCGTCCGCTCGCGCTCGGCGCGGGGCTGACGGCGCACGAGGAGCGCGGGCACGAGGGCGTCGCCCCGGGTGATGCGGTCGGCGACGCGGTGGCAGCGGGCGGCGCCGCCGCGGGCGGCGCGCTCGTGCGCCGCGAGGAGGGCTCGCCGGGCGACGTCGCGCCGCAGCCGTGGCGGGGGCTGGACGTCGGCAGCCCGTTCGACCACCCGATGGTCGGCATCCTGTACGTCGCGCGTCACCTGCCGCCCCCGGGGCGCGAGCCGACCACGCAGACGCAGCTCGACGAGATCGCCGCGCTCATCGAGGCTGCCGGGGGCGCCACCCTCGGCCTGTTCTCCTCGCGTCGCGCTGCCGTGGCGGCCGCCGAGGCGATGCGCGAGCGGCTGCCGTTCCCGGTGCTGTGCCAGGGTGACGACCAGCTGCCCACGCTGGTGCGCCAGTTCGCGGACGACGGTCCCACCTGCCTGTTCGGCACGCTGTCGCTCTGGCAGGGAGTCGATGTGCCCGGGCCGTCGTGCCGCCTCGTGCTCATCGACCGGATCCCCTTCCCGCGGCCGGACGACCCGGTGAGCGCGGCGCGCACCGAGGCGGTCGAGGCGCACGGCGGCAACGGCTTCATGGCCGTCTCGGCGACGCGGGCCGCGCTGCTGCTCGCCCAGGGGGCCGGTCGGCTCATCCGCACGGACACCGACCGCGGCGTCGTCGCCGTGCTCGACCCTCGGCTCGTCACCGCGCGCTACGGCGCCTTCCTGGCCCGCTCCCTCCCACCGTTCTGGCGCACGACGGACCCGCAGGTGGCCAGGGATGCCCTGCGACGCCTCGCTGCGGCCCAGGTGACCGGTCCGGCCGGGCCGGACGGGCGCGCGGTCGAGGGACCGGACGAGGCTTCGCCGGCCCCCGCGTCGGAGTGTTGACGCTCGCGCCGGGCGCCCCGTCACCGCCGCGCTGTGCCTAGGCTGGGGCCATGAACCCTGAGCCGATGTCCCTGCCGCCCGAGCCGGTGCGCGTCGCACCCCGCGCGTCCAAGGTCGCCATCGTCGGCGCCGGTGCCGTGGGCGCCACGCTGGCCTATGCCACCCTCGTCAAGGGCGCAGCCCGCGAGGTGGTCCTGTACGACATCAACAGGGCCAAGGTCGAGGCCGAGGTGCTCGACATCGGCCACGGCATCGAGTTCATGCCGATGGGATCGATCTCCGGCTCGGACGACATCGGGATCTGCGCCGACGCCGACATCGTCGTGTTCACGGCCGGCGCCAAGCAGAAGCCCGGCCAGAGCCGGATGGAGCTGGCGGGTGCGACCATCAACCTCACCAAGGCGATCGTGCCGAAGCTCGTCGAGGTCGCGCCCCATGCGATCCACCTCATGGTGACCAACCCGGTCGACGTCGTCACGTACGTCGCACTCAAGCTCTCCGGGCTGCCGGCCAACCAGCTGTTCGGCTCCGGTACGGTCCTGGACTCCTCGCGGTTGCGCTGGCTCATCGCGCTGCGGACCGGCGTGGCGGTGCAGAACGTCCACGCCTACATGGTCGGCGAGCACGGCGACACCGAGTTCCCGCTGTGGAGCTCCGCGGCGATCGCGTCCATCCCCCTGCGGGACTGGGTGCAGAACGGGCCGCACAAGCTCGACGCGAAGGACCGCGAGGACGTCGCCAACGACGTGGTCAACGCCGCCTACAAGATCATCGAGGGGAAGGGCGCGACCAACTACGCCGTCGCCCTCGCCGGCGCCCGCATCATCGAGGCCGTGCTGCGTGACGAGCACCGCGTCATGCCCGTCTCCTCCCTCGTCACGAACTACGCGGGGATCAGCGACGTGTGCCTGTCGGTGCCCAGCATCGTCGGGCTCAGCGGCGTGGGCGGGACGCTCGAGGTGCCGATGGACGACTTCGAGACGGCCCGCCTGCAGGCCAGCGCCGAGAAGATCCGCTCGGTCGCCGCGAGCTTCGGCTTCTGACCCTCAGAGCGCGCGCAGCACGCTGACGACGCGACCGAGGACGACCGCCTCGTCCCCGTCGATGGGGGCGTAGGCGGCGTTCTGCGGCAGCAGCCACACGTGGCCGTCCGCGCGCTTGAGCGTCTTGACGGTCGCCTCGCCGTCGATCATCGCCGCCACGATCTCGCCGTTCTCCGCGACGGGCTGGCGTCGGACGACCACCCAGTCGCCGTCGCAGATGGCGGCCTCGATCATCGAGTCGCCGACCACCTTGAGCAGGAACAGCTCACCGTCCCCGACCAGCTGGCGCGGCAGCGGGAAGACGTCCTCGACCACCTGGTCGGCGAGGATCGGCCCGCCCGCAGCGATCCGGCCCACCACGGGGACGTAGGACGGCGTCGGGGCGGCGTCGCGGTAGGCCTCGTCCGGCTCGTGCGCGTCGAGCTGCCCGATGGTGCGCGAGTCGTCGGGGTGGACCACCTCGATGGCGCGCGGACGGTGGGGGTCGCGGCGCACGTAGCCCTTGCGCTCGAGCACCGTGAGCTGGTGCTTGACGGACGACGGGCTGGTGAGCCCGACGGCGTCGCCGATCTCCCGCATGCTCGGCGGGTAGCCGCGCCGCTCGACGCTGGACCGGATGGTCTCCAGGACGAGGCGCTGCCGCGGCGTCAGCCCGTCCCCGCCGGCGGGGCCGTCGGGCAGGGCGTGCACCGAGGCCAGTGCCTCGTCCGAACCCGACGGCGGGGTGGTGCTCGGTGCCACGGTGACCTCCTGGGCTGCACCGACCGCGCGTGTCGGTGGTCGGTGATGGTGTGTCCCTCGTGGCTCCCAGACTAGGGCGCCACGTCCTGCCGATCAAACATCTGTTCGAGCGTGTCTCGACATCCGTCGGGAACTCGTGCTAGACATCGTACAGACGTACGACGTACAGGTGTTCGAGACACGTGGGAGAGATCGGCGGCCACGACCCCTCGGGGGAGCGACGGTCGATCGGGACGGCGACAGACGGAGGAGCGGACGATGAGCACGATGACCTGGGACATCCGACGGGCGGCCCCGACGACGACGGTGCCAGCCCTGCGCCTGACGCGTCGTGGACGCCGGGTGGTGCTCGGGCTCGCCGTCGCGCTGGCCGTCGCGGTCGGGCTGTCGGCGCAGAGCGCCGAGGCCGATGGCCCGGTGGCGGCGACGGCCGTCACGGCGCACACCGTCGCCGCCGGCGAGACCCTGTGGGAGATCGCGGCGTCGGTCGCCGGCGCGGGGCAGGACGTCCGCGACGTCGTGGACGCCATCGCCGAGCTCAACGGGATCGCGGGTGGCGGCCTGCAGGCCGGTCAGCAGATCCTCGTCCCGCTCGGCGCGGTCGGCTGATTCTTGCCGCACCCGGGGGGTAGCCGTACGGTGACCCGTGGCACGCCGGTCGGCGCGTCGGGTTGGAGAGGTGAACCGGTGCACTGTCCGTTCTGCCGCCACGCGGACTCGCGGGTCGTCGACTCGCGCACGTCGGACGACGGCTCGTCCATCCGTCGCCGCCGGCAGTGCCCGGAGTGCCACCGCCGGTTCACGACGCTGGAGACCGCGAGCCTCTCGGTGGTCAAGCGCTCGGGGGTCACTGAGCCGTTCAGTCGCGAGAAGATCGTCAACGGGGTGCGCAAGGCGTGCCAGGGTCGTCCGGTGAGCGAGGACGACCTCGCCGTGCTGGCCCAACGGGTCGAGGAGACCCTGCGGAGCACCGGCAGCGCGGAGCTCGACGCGCACGAGATCGGCCTGTCGATCCTCGGTCCGCTGCGCGAGCTCGACGAGGTCGCCTATCTCCGCTTCGCGAGCGTCTACCAGGCGTTCGACTCGCTCGACGACTTCGAGGCGGCCATCACCGCGTTGCGCGCCGAGCACGACGTCGACGCCTGAGGCGCCGCCCGACGTCAGGCGCCGCCCGACGTCAGGCGCCGCCCCGACGTCAGGCGACGAGCGCGGGGCGCTGACGGTCAGGCGCCGGGCTCCGACGGGGCCCGGTCCGCCGCTGCGTCGTCGGCACCCGGGTCGCCCGGCGCCGGGCGGTCGAGCACCTGCTGGCGCACCACGCGGCGCAGCACCTTGCCGATCTGCGAGCGCGGCAGCTCCGGCAGCACCACGAGGTCGCGCGGGTGGGCGTAGCGGGCGAGGTGCTGCTCGCTCCACGCGCGCACGGCCGCGAGCTCGATCCGGGTGGCGCCCTCCGCCAGGACGATCGCCGCGACGACCTTCTCGCCGAGGTCCCCGCCGGGCACGCCCACCACGGCGACGTCCTGGATGCCGGGCATCTGGCGCAGCGCGTCCTCGACCTGCGACGGGTAGACGTTGAAGCCACCGGTGATGATGACCTCCTTGATCCGGTCGATCAGCCGGACGAAGCCGTCCTCGACCACCACGACGTCCCCGGTGCGCAGCCAGGTCCGGCCGCCGTGCTCGATGAGGCATTCGGCGGTCTCCTCCGGCCGGTGCCAGTAGCCGTCGAACACCTGCGGGCCGCTGATGAGCAGCTCGCCGGACTCGCCCGGCTCGACGTCGCGCTCCGGTGCCTCGGGGTCGACGACGCGGATGTGCGTCGAGGGGAAGGGCAGGCCGAGCATCCCGGGGCGGCGCGCGGCCGTGAACGGGCTGCCCAGCGCGACCGGCGAGGTCTCGGTCATCCCGTAGCCCTCGACCAGCAGACCGCCCGTGACCTCCTCCCACGCCTCGGCTGTCGCCTGTGGAAGGGCCATGGCGCCGGAGATCGAGTGCGTGATCGAGGTGAGGTCCGTGCCGGTGGCGCGCGCTGCGGCGGCGAGGCGCTCGAACATCGGCGGCACACCCGGGATGAAGGTGATGGGCCGGCGACGCTGGGCCGCGAGGACGGCGTCGACGTCGAAGCGGGGGAAGATGACGATCGTCGCGGCGATCCGCACGGCGTAGGTGAGGCACAGCATGAGGCCGAACGCGTGGAAGAACGGCAGCGCGGCGACGATCGTCTCCGAGCCGAGGCCGCGCTGGGTCCACGCGTGTCCCTGCAGCGCGTTGACGGCGACCTGCCGGTGGCGGAGCACGGCACCCTTGGGCGTTCCCGTGGTGCCACCCGTGTACTGCAGCAGCGCCATGTCGTCGAGCCCCGGGTGCGGGTGCTCGGTCGGCAGCGGGCGGGCCGCGCCGACCAGGCGGTCCCAGCGCAGCACGCTGCGGTCGGTGACGCGCGAGCGCATCGAGGCGCGGGTCTTGCGCGCCGCGGAGACGGGCAGGTGCAGCGCGGCGCGCTTGACCCCCGGCAGGTCCGCCGCCAGGTTCACCGACACCACGGTGCGGACCGCGGTGTCCCGCTGCACCTGGAGGACGGCCGCCACGGCCTTCTCCCAGACCAGGGCCACGACGGCCCCGCTGTCGGCCAGCTGGTGGCGCAGCTCCGCGGCCGTGTAGGTCGGGTTGTGCTCGACGACGACGGCACCCAGGCGCAGCACGGCGTAGAACGCCACGACGTGCGTGGCGCTGTTCGGCAGCACGATCGCGACGCGGTCACCCGGCCGTACGCCGAGGTCCGCGAGCGCCTGGGCCGCGCGGTCGACGCGTCGCAGGAGCGCGTCGTAGGTGGTGACCGCACCCATGAAGTCGGTCGCGACCCGCGTGGGGAAGTCCGCGGCGCTGCGGCACAGGGTCTGCGTGACGGGTTCGGTCACCGTGACGTCGTCGGGTACGCCGGGGGCGTAGAGGGACAGCCATGGCCGGGGGAGGTCGTTCACGGGGCCAGACTAACCTACGGACGCGTAGGTTACCCGGCCGTACGCGGGTTCTTCGCGAGGTCAGAGGTCGCTCGACCGCGCGGCCCACAGGTTGATCCCGGCGTCGACGGCGTGCTCGTCGATCGCCGCGAGCTCCTCGGCCGTCAGGGGCTGGCCACCGAGCGCCGCGAGGTTCTCGTCGAGCTGGGCGAGGCTGCTCGCGCCGAGCAGCACCGAGGTGATCCGGGGGTCGCGCCAGGTCCAGGTCAGGGCCAGCTGGGCCAGGCTCTGGCCGCGCTCCGCGGCGATCGCGGCGAGGGCGCGCAGGTGGCCGAGCGCCTCGGGCGTGAGGTAGGAGCGCACGGGCCCGCCGCGGGCGGCGCGCGAGCCGGCGGGGATGCCGTCGAGGT
>NZ_DAORSQ010000058.1:0-17855 GCF_035443605.1 Actinotalea sp.
GCGCGAGGTAGAGGTTCGCAAGCGTCTGCGCTTCGATCCCCTGCGCGGCGTCGACGAGCAGCACGGCGCCCTCGCTCGCCGCCAGCGAGCGCGAGACCTCGTACGTGAAGTCGACGTGCCCCGGCGTGTCGATCATGTTGAGGGCGTAGGCGGTCAGCGGGCCGCCCCCGACGGGCTCGACGGCCCACGGCATGCGCACGGCCTGGGACTTGATGGTGATCCCGCGCTCACGCTCGATGTCCATCCGGTCCAGGTACTGCGCGCGCATCGCTCGCGCGTCGACCACACCGGTGAGCTGGAGCATCCGGTCGGCGAGCGTGGACTTGCCGTGGTCGATGTGGGCGATGATGCAGAAGTTGCGCAGCAGCGCCGGCGGGGTGGCCGCCGGCTGGATGCTCGCACTCAGGGCGGCGCTGGGGATCGGGGACAACGGGGGTGGGCTCCGGCTTCTGATGTCGGGGGGCTGCGCCACCATGGTCCCATGAGCGAGCGCCTCGACCACCTCGCCGCCCTGGCGGTCGCCCAGCACGCCTTCGCCGACGCCCTGGCGGGCGCCGACCCGGAGGCCCCCGTGCCGTCGTGCGCGCCCTGGCGGGTGGCCGACCTGGCCCTGCACCTCGGCGGGGTGCACTGGTGGGCCGCCGGCATGGCGCACGGCGTCGACCTCGACCCCCACGAGCCCCCCGGCCCGCGCGACGTCGACACCCTCGTCCGCTTCTACGTCTGGGCGGCGGGGTCGCTGCGCCGCACCCTCGTGGACCTGGGGCCCGACGCCCCGGCGCTGACGCTCGACGGACCGGGCACCGCGGCGTTCTGGCGCCGCCGTCAGCTCCACGAGACCCTCGTGCACCTCTGGGACCTCGGCGCCGCCCTCGGCACGGACCTCACCTCGCCGCAGGACGGCGCCTGGGCCGACACGGTCGACGAGGTGGTCACCGTGATGGCGCCCCGGCAGGTCCGGCTCGGCCGGATGGTGGCCACGACGACGCCGGTGCTCCTGCGGGACCACGCGGGGCACGCGTGGCGGATCGGCCCCGAGCGGTGGCCGGCCGCCGCGGAGGTCAGCGGCTCTGCCCGGGACCTCGCGCTGCTCCTGTGGCGGCGGATCGGCCCGTGGGACGGCGCCCTGACCGTCCGCGGCGACGGCGAGGCGCTGGACCGGCTGCTCGCGGCGGCCCTGACGCCGTGACCGCCCTGGCGCCCTGATCCCGTGACGCCCTGACGGTCAGGCCTCGCGGGTGATCCGCACCTGGACGTCGAGCGACTGGGTGCCGCCGCCGGCGTAGATGCCGCGGATGGGCGCGACGTCCTGGTACTCGCGGCCGCGGCCCAGCACGATGTGGTGCGCGCCGACGTCGATCTCGTTGGTCGGGTCGTGGCCCACCCAGTGGCCGACCCACCACTCGACCCAGGCGTGCGACTCCCCGGTGACGGCGCGCCCGACCTCGCCCCCCTGCTCGTGGTGCAGGTACCCCGAGACGTAGCGGGCCGGGATGCCGACGCTGCGCAGCGCACCGACCGTCAGGTGCGCCATGTCCTGGCACACACCCTTGCGCACCGCCCAGGCCTCGACGCCCGGGGTGTGCACGGCGGTGACGCCGGGGACGTACTCGACGACCTCGTGCACCCGGGCGCTCACGCGTCGCGCCGCCTCGTCCGGGTCGAGCTCCCCCGCCACCTGCGCGGCGAAGTCCGCGAGGTCCGTCGGCACGGCCGTCGTCGGGCTCAGGGTGAGGAACTCCGCCAGGGTGTCCTGGGCCGCGGCGGAGCGCACCACCGCCCAGCCCTCGGGAGCCGGCCGCACCGGCGGGTGCACCTCCACGCGCGCCGTCGCCGTGAGCGTCAGCGAGCGGTGCGGGGCTGCGGACTCGAAGAGCGTGACGGCCGAGCCCCAGTAGTCGACGTGGTCGTGCCGCCACGAGTGCGGGTCGATGCCCAGGGCCGCGGAGAGCACCGTCTGGCCCGCGTCGGAGCGCGGCGTCATGCGCGCCTCGTTGTACGACGCCGTCACGGAGCCGTCGTAGGAGAACGTCGTCGTGTGCACCACGTGCAGCCTGCTCACAGCACACCCCCCGTCCACTGGGTCACGGAGCCGGACGGGAAGTACCGGGAGCGGATCGCGTCGCTCGCCGCCGAGCACGCGAGCTGGACCATGGTCATCTGGTCCGGGAGCCGGTCGAGGATCTCGGGCAGGTTGCCGTACTCCAGGCTCGTCCGGGCGTGGCCCAGGGGGCGGCGGGCGTCGTCGACGACGGGCTGGCCCGGGTCGTTCTCCAGCGCGTCGAGACACCGCTGGGCCTGGCCCAGCGCGTGCACCACGGACCGCGGGAAGAACCGGTCCGTGAGGAGGAACTCCGCGGCGCTGGCGTCGGAGCCCAGGCCGCGGTAGCGCCGCAGGTAGGCCTCGTGCGCGCCGCACGAGCGCAGCAGCGTCGCCCAGTCCGGCCCGGCTGCGCCGGCCAGCGCCCGGGTGGTGAGGAGCCGGGCCGTCATGTCCGCGCGCTCGACGGAGCGTCCGAGCACGAGGAAGTTCCACGTGTCGTCGCGTGAGATCGACTGGTCGACGATCCCGGAGACGAGCGCCGAGCGCTCGCGGACCCATCGGAAGAAGTCGTGCGGCGCAGTGGCGTGCAGATGGGCGGGCAGCTCCGTCCACGTCGTGTTCAACGCCTCCCACAGCTCGGTGGAGATCACCTCGCGCGCCCGCCGGGCGTTCTCGCGCGCGGCAACCAGCGCGCCGGCGATCGCGGACGGCCGCGTGCGGTCGTAGGCGAGGTCACGCAGCACGAGGTGGCGCCCGACGACGACGTCCGGCGGTGGGGGCTCGTGGTCCATGACCGACAGCAGGGAGCGACAGGCGAGGTCCTCCTCCGCCCACGGGTCCTCGAGCAGGATCTGCACGTGCACGTCGAGCAGCCGCGCCGTCGCGTCGGCCCGCTCGCTGTAGCGGCCGATCCAGAACAGCGACTCGGCGATCCGGCTCAGCACGTCGCCACCTCGGTCCGGGTCTGCTGCTGCTGCATCTGCTGGGTGCGCTGGTCCGCCGGGCTCGCGTCGATGGGCACTCCCGAGCCCTGGGGCACCGACTGCGGGTGGTCGACGACCACCCGGGTGGGCGCGGGCCGTGCGCTGCCGATCACCCACGTGTCCTTGGACCCGCCGCCCTGCGAGCTGTTGACCACCAGCTCGCCCTCGGCCAGCGCGACCCGCGTCAGCCCACCGGGCAGCACCCAGACGCGCTCGCCGTCGTTGACCGCGAAGGGCCGCAGGTCGACGTGGCGCGGGCGGAGCCCCTCCTCGACGAGCGTGGGCACGGTGGAGAGCTGGACCACCGGCTGGGCGATCCAGCCGCGCGGGTCGGCGAGCAGCCGGTCGCGCAGGGCGCCGAGCTCAGCGGCGCTGGCCTGCGGGCCGACGACCAGGCCCTTGCCGCCCGAGCCGTCGACGGGCTTGACCACGAGCTCCGGCAGTCGGTCGAGCACCTCCTCGAGCGCGCCCGGGTCCTCCAGCCGCCAGGTGTCGACGCTGGCCAGCAGCGGCTCCTGGCCGAGGTAGTAGCGGATGAGGTCGGGCATGTAGGTGTAGACGAGCTTGTCGTCCGCGACCCCGTTGCCGACCGCGTTGGCCAGCGTGACGTTGCCGACCCTGGCGCAGGCCATCAGCCCGGGGCAGCCGAGCATCGAGTCGGAGCGGAACACCACGGGGTCGAGGAACTCGTCGTCGACGCGCCGGTAGATGACGTCGACGCGGCGCCGGCCCGTCGTGGTGCGCATCCACACGCGACCGCCGGCGCAGAACAGGTCCCTGCCCTCGACGAGCTCGACGCCCATCGACCGCGCGAGCAGCGAGTGCTCGAAGTACGCGCTGTTGTAGACGCCGGGGGTGAGCACCACGACCGTCGGGTCGTCGATGCCCGACGGCGCCGCGGCCGTCAGCGCCGCGAGGAGCCGCTGCGGGTAGTCGGCGACGGGCCGGATGCGCAGCGCCGCGAACAGCTCGGGGAACACCTGCGCCATGGCCCGCCGGTTGGACAGCACGTAGCTGACGCCGCTCGGCACGCGGACGTTGTCCTCCAGCACCCGGAAGGTGCCGGCCTCGTCCCGCACCAGGTCGACCCCGGCGACGTGCACGCGGACGCCGTTGGGCGGGTCGAACCCGTGGGCGGCGCGGTGGAAGTGGGTCGAGGTGGTGAGGAGCGAGCGCGGGACGACGCCGTCCGCGACGGCGCGCTGCCTGCCGTACACGTCCGCCAGGAAGGCCTCGAGCGCCTGGACCCGCTGAGCGACACCGGGTGACACGGAGTCCCACTCGGCCTCGGTGACCACGCGCGGGGCGACGTCGACCGGGAAGGGCCGCTCCTCGCCCCCGACGTCGAAGGTCACGCCCTGCGTGAGGTAGCTGCGCGCGAGCGTGTCGGCACGGGCCCGCAGCTCGGTCGCGGACATCTTCTCCAGGGCGTCCAGGACGTGCCGGTAGGCGGGGCGGATCCCGCCGGTCCGGTCGACGACCTCGTCCCAGGCGAGGCCCTGGGGGTATCCGTCCGCGAGATCGGCCATCCCCGAACCGTAGGCACTTGTTGTCACCGGCGCGTTTCGGGGGGCTTTCCGGCGCGGGTCGCCGCGCGGTGCGGACGTCGCCCCGGCGGCGCTCGGGTCGCTACCCTGACGCCCGTGAGCTCGTCGCCATGGATCCGCCTCCTCGACTCGGTGCTGCGCAGCTTCAGCCGGCCTGCCGGGCGCCCGGCAGGGTCTGCGCCGGCGCCGCGGCCCTCGTCGACGACGGCGGCCCGTCCCGTTCCGGGCGCGTACCCCGGCGACTTCACCGGGACACCACGGGCGGTGTACGCACCCCGGCCGGACGGCGACCCGGACCCCGGCGAGATCGTCTGGACCTGGGTCCCCTACGAGGAGGACCACACCCAGGGCAAGGACCGGCCCGTGCTGCTCGTCGGGCGCGACGGTCCGTGGCTCCTCGGGCTCATGCTCTCCACCCGGGACCACGACGTGCGCCCGGCGCCCGGCGACACCTGGGTCGACATCGGCGTCGGGGCGTGGGACCGCCAGGGCAGGCCGAGCGAGGTCCGCGTGGACCGCGTGGTGCGCGTCGACCCGGCGGCGGTGCGCCGCGAGGGAGCCGTCCTGGGCCGCGCGGTCTTCGACGAGGTCGCACGCTCGCTCGCAGCCGCCCGCGGCTGACTGGTAGCATCACAGGTCGCGTGTCCGCCCAGGTCGGCGGGCACAGGTTCAGCTCCTCCGCGCGGGTGGCATCACGCCCCGGTCCCGGAGACGGACGACGCCCTCGCACGACCTGTCAGATCGCCCCGGCGAACGCACAAGAGAGTCAACCTACGTGGCAAACATCAAGTCCCAGATCAAGCGCATCAAGACCAACGAGCTCGCGCGCGTGCGCAACAAGGCTGTGAAGTCCGAGCTCAAGACGCATGTGCGTCGGGTCCGCGAGGCCGTCGCCGCCGGCGACAAGGACGCAGCTGCGTCCGCGCTGACGGTCGCCTCGACCAAGCTCGACAAGGCCGTGAGCAAGGGCGTCATCCACGCCAACCAGGCGGCGAACCGCAAGTCGTCGCTCGCCCAGCAGGTCTCCGCGCTCTGATCGACCCGCACGCCAGCTGACCGGCCGCACGACGGCCGTCGGCGGGCTGCCGGGTACCCGCGGCCCGCCGCACACGGTCGCCGGCACGAGACATGACGAGGGGCGCCTCCCCGGTGGGGAGGCGCCCCTCGTCGTGCACGCCCTGGCGACTGCTCGACCCACGTCAGCGCTGGCTCCCCCTGCCGGCCAGCGACGACGTGCTGCGGCGGGCTCAGCCCTCCGTCGACTCGCTGAAGCCCACCGCGTGCGCGCGCCGACCGATCATCGGATAGGTGGTCGGTCGGATCCCGGCCTCCGCGAGCGCCGTCGCGTAGGCACGTGCGGCACCCTCGGCATCCCCGAAGGCGAGCATGCGGTCGCCGAGCGACCGCCAGACCGATGCGGCCTGGCGCCCGGCCGAGAGCATCGCCAGGCGGTCGGCGGCCCAGCGGTAGGCCGCCTTGCCGCCGGTCAGGTCGCCCTGGGCGACGAGCGTGTCGCCCAGGACGATCTGCCCGTCGCAGACGTCGAAGCCGCTGGCGTCGTCGAGCCGGGCGAGCCCGGCACGTGCCAGGTCCTCGGCGCGACCGGCATCGCCCAGCATGAGGTGGGCGCGGCCCGACTCGTACTCGCACCGCGCCAGCTCGATCTGCGTGCCGACGTTGGCCAACCCCTCGGCCGCGATCTCGAGCTGCTCGAGCGCGGTCACCGGCTCGGGCGGGTCGGAGCGCAGCAGCAGCCAGGCGTAGTTGAGGCGCAGCCGTGGCACGTCGCGGCCCGCGACGCCCTCACCGAGGTAGGCCAGCGCGCGCTCGGTCAGGCGGCGGGCCTCGGCGTACTCGCCACGCCCTTCGGCCACCATCGCGGCGTTCCAGTACACGCTGCCGCGGCCCCGCAGGGTGCCCACCCGGTCCGCGATCTCGATGAGGCCGGAGGCGCGGTGGGCGGCGAAGAGCAGGTCACCACGCTCGTAGTACGACCACAGCAGCGTCGAGGCGAGCCGCAGGTGCTCGTCGGTGCCGGACAGGCCGGCGTCCTCGACCTCGTGCAGCACCTCCTCGCCGAGCTCGACGCTGTGGGCCAGGTCGCCTGCCTCGTGGTACGTCCCGACGAGGTTGGTCGCGAGCGTCGCCACCTGGAGCCAGCGGTGGTGGGCCCGGGCGTCGGCGAGCAGCGGCTCGAGGACGGCGACGGACGCGTCGAGGTCACCCAGCGCCTCGTGCGCCATGGCGAGCGCGAACTGCGCCTCGGCCTGGTGCCGGGGACCGATGGCAGCCATGTCCAGCGAGAGCAGCCGGTCCCGCGCCTCGGCGGGCGCTCCGTTGGTCAGGGCGAGCCGGGCAAAGCCGAGCTCGAGCCGGGCCTTCTCCTCCGAGGGCGCCTTGTCACCGAAGCGCAGGTAGTCGGCGGTGGTGCCGAGCCGCTCCGCCATGATGGCCAGGGCGCCGTCCGTCGGGGTGCGCCGGCCGGACTCGATGAGCGAGACGTAGCTCGGTGAGAAGTCGTCCCCCGCCAGGGCGGTCTGGGACAGCCCCGCGGTCAGGCGTTCGGCGCGCAGGCGCCCGGCAAGTTCAGTCACAGTGCGTCAGCCTACCCGTGACACCCTCGACATGGGTACCGCCACGCACCCCCGTTCGGGTGAACTCCCCCGATCAACCGCTCGGCACGCCCGCCGGAGACCCCCGCCGGCACGCCGGCGGTCCCGGCGGTCACGGGTCACGGTCCGGCGGCGCGGAGGTCGGCACCTCGCCAGACGACGTCACTGCTTGCAGCAGCCCGTGCCGTTGGACACGGTGATCGCGTCGTCGCCCGACGCCGGGACGCCGACGAGTGCGAGAGCGAGCGCGAGGGCGATCGTCGAGACGATGCGCAGGGTGCGGTTCATGGCGAGCTCCTCAGAGGATGTTCGGGCTGTCACGTTCACTATGACTCGCCCAAGGCGCCGGAGCACCCCCCAAACCGGGACAACACCCCGCAAACGGGACGCCGAACTACCACTATTCACCGCAAACCCGGACGATATCCGGGTGTGACATTGCTCACACCACGGGTGGGTGCCCGTAAGCTCGCGCCTGCAGTCACATGACGGGTGACTCAGCGACGGCCGAGGAGGGAACCCCGCGGCGGGGTCCCGGACACGGCAGCGGCCCGCCCGAGGGCTACGCGGGGTGTCCGTTCAGCGACCCGGTGACGGGACCGGGACTCGCGGGTGACGGCCCGTCGGTCGGGATCCGGCGCGCGGGTCGGTGCCCGACCGGCGGGATCGTGCGCGCTCGACCGGCCCGGCGGGCGGGTGGCAGACGGGTGGGTGTCCGGAGGTCCCCGACCCGCGCTGCTGACGGGACGGCGGGCGGTCAGCCCCTGGCTTCGGCCGCCACCCGCAGCACGGCGCGCTCGACGGCGAACACCGGGTCGCGTCCGGCGCCCTTGACCTCGGCGTCGGCGCGCGCGACGGCGGAGATCGCCGCGGCGAGGGACTCGGGCCGCCACAGCGCCAGCTCGCGCCGGGCGCGGTCCACCTGCCACGGTGCCAGGCCGAGGTCGGCCGGGTCGAGCCCGCGGCCGCGGGCGGCCGCAACCTTGGCGAGCACCCGCAGCTTGGCCGCCAGGGCCGCGACGAGCGGCACCGGGTCGGTGCCGGTCGCGAGGGCGTGGCGCAGCAGGGCAACGGCCTCCCCCGCTCGACCCTCGACGGCGGCGTCGGCGACGCGGAAGCCCGTCGCCTCGACCCTGCCGCCGTAGTACCGCGTGACGAGCTCGAGCGAGACCGGCCCCTGGGTGTCCGCGACCAGCTGCTGGCAGGCGGCGGCGAGCTCACGCAGGTCCGCGCCGCACGCCTCGACGAGGGCACGCAGCGCCGCCGGCTCCGCGCGGCGCCCGGCGCGGCGCAGCTCCGCGACGGCGAAGGCCGCCTTGTCCCCGTCGCGCTTGACCGGCTCGCAGGTCACCTGACGTGCCCCGGCGGCCCGGATGGCGTCGAGCGTGCGCTTCCCGCGCACCCCGCCGCCGTGCTGGACCACCAGGACGACGTCCGGCGCGGGGTCCGCGAGGTAGGCCGCGAGGTCGTCGAACGCCGCCTCGGTCCCAGCCTGGAGGTCGGCGACGACCACCACGCGCGCCTCGTCGAAGAGCGAGGGGCTCGTGACCACGCGCAGCCGCCCGGGCTCGTAGCCCGGGGCGTCGAGGCGCGTGACCTCGACAGCAGGGTCCTGCGCGCGGGCCAGGGCCACCAGCCGGTCCACAGCGCGCTCGGCAAGCAACGCCTCCGTGCCCGTCACGAGGACGATCGGCGCGAGCTCGACCTCGTCCCAGGTGGTCGGGGGCCGCGACGGGCGGCGGGCTGCGGGGGGCACGCCCCCAGCCTGCCACGACCCTCCGTCATGACGGCTCGCGCGTCCGGCGGGCACGCGCCGCGCTCGCAGCACGCGCACCCCGGACGGCCGCGACGCCAAGCACGGTCACGGCGACGAGTGCGGCCGACCCCGCCGAGCCGCCCGGCCACGGCAGCCGCGCACCCGGCAGCTCTGCGCCGGCCCGGGCCACCGTCGCGATCCACCCGGCGGGCCACGACGCGGCGCGCGCGAGCGCCTCGGCCGCACCGGGCGCCCACCCGGCGGTCAGGGCGGATGCGAGCCCCAGCAGGGTGACGGGTGGCACGGCGGGAGCGACGAGGAGGTTGGCCGGGACGGCATAGAGCGGGACCGCAGGGTCGACGAGCACGATGAGCGGGGCGCACGCCGCCTGGGCCGCCGCCGGGACGGCGAGGGCGACGGCGAGCCACCGGGGCAGCACCCGACCCAGTGCCAGCGCCCAGCCGGGTGCGACGAGCACGATCGCGGCCGTGGCCACGACGGACAGCGCGAAGCCGAGCGAGCGCGACAGCCACGGGTCGACCACGAGGAGCACCACCACGGCCGTGCCGAGCGCCGGGACCGCCCTGCCCCGACGGCCGAGCAGCATCCCGAGCACGCTCAGCCCACCCATGACGGCGGCGCGCACCACGCTGGGCTCGGGATGGACGAGCAGCACGAAGGCCGCCGTGGCCGCCCCGGCCAGTGCGGCCCGGAGCGCGCGCGGCGCCCGCAGTGCCGTCGCGACCCCGATCACGGCGAGCGAGAGCACGGCGAAGTGCCCGCCCGACACGGCCGTGAGGTGCAGCAGCCCCGTGTCACGCATCGCCTCGACGAGCTCTGCCGGCACGCGCGTGGTGTCCCCCACCGCAGCCCCGGGCACCAGCCCCCGCGCGTCCGGCGGCAGGCCGTCGCTCGCGGCGAGCAGCCCGCTGCGCACCGCGGCGACGGCCCGGTCCATCGACCCGGGGGCTCGCACGACGACGACGGTGGTCGCCGAGAGCCACCCCACCGGCGCCTGACCCGGTGCCGCCGCGGACAGCCTCCCCGTGACGGCGACGGTGCTCCCGTAGGGGACCGCGGCCCATTCCGCCCCGCCGAGCACCACGAGGTCGGCCCGGACCGCACCCGTGCGACCCCGACCGGTGACCTGCTCGACCGCGAGGACCGTCCGGTGGCGCGTCGAGGCACCACCGGCCCCGTCCGCCCCGCCGGCCGCAGCGGACCACCGCGACACGAGCGGGACCACCTCCGCGCGCACCGTGCCGACCACCTCGACCACCGCGCGCTCGCGGACGAGGTCGTCGAGCGGGCCACGCCCGCGCTCGTGCAGCTGGGCCGCCGCGGACGCCAGGGTGATCGCAGCCGCCACGAGCGCCAGCGCGGCGCTCGCCACCACGGCGCTGCGCAGCGGACGGGCGGTCGGCGGCGCTGGGCCCGCAGCGGCACGGTGCACCGCCGCGCCGTCCTGGGGACGACGGCGCAGCGTGGCCCCTGCGGCAAGTGCGCAGCCGGCGGCCGCCACGGCAGACACCACCGCAGCCACGACCACGGGCACGACGTCGAGGCCCACGGCCGGCCCCGCGACGCCCCAGCACGCCAGCGCCGCCGGGACGAGGCGCAGGTCCGTGCCCGGCGCGGTCTCAGACACGGACGAGGTCCCGCAGGCCGGCGAGCACGGACGGCCCGATACCGGTGATCTCGCCGAGCTCGTCCACGGTGCTGAACCTGCCGTGCTCCTTGCGCCAGGCCACGATCCGCTGGGCAAGGACGGGGCCGATGCCCGGCAGGCCGTCGAGGTCGGCGAGGTCGGCGGCGTTGAGGTCCAGGGTGGTCGGCACCGATCCCGCGGCACCGGAAGCGCCGGGTGCGGCGTTCGTCGCGCCCCCGCCCGTCGCACCGGGTCCCGGGACGATCACCTGCTCGCCGTCGGCCACCACGCGTGCGAGGTTGAGTGCCGCGAGGTCCGCCGACGCCGTCGCCCCGCCAGCGGCGTCGATCGCCTCCACCACGCGCGCGCCGGCCGGCAGGGTCACCACGCCGGGGGCGAGCACCTCGCCCACGACATGCACCACCACGGACCCCGGTCCCCCCGGCCCGGGAGCCGCGGTCGCCGCGGCACCGGGTGCCCCCGCGACGTCGACGACCCCGCCGAGGGGTACGGCCGGCTCGCCCGAGCCGGGCGCCGTCGGCTCAGCGGAGACCAGCACCACCGGCCCCTGCGCCAGCGACCTGCCGACGACGCCGACCCCGAGGAGCACGAGGACCAGGGCAGCCACGAGCGCCACGCGCGGCCGCGTCAGCCAGCGCACCCCGGCGGGGCCGACGAGCGCGGGGTGCTCCAGAGGATGGCCGTGGGCTGCGGTGTACGCGGTGGCCGCGGCCGCGAGCGCACGCTCGGCGCGCCGCTCCGCCTGACCGAGCAGGTCGCCGGCAGGAGGCAGGTCGCCGGCAGGAGGCAGGTCGCCGTAGAGTCCGTCGCGACGTCCGGCACGCAGGGCGACGAGCCGTGCCCGCGTCGCGTCGTGCTCGTCCCGGTCGGCCACAGCCGGACGCTAGGCGACCGGGAGGTCCCGGGGTCCACGGGGACCGCAGCCCTGTGGACGCGCGAGCCCGGGCCGGCGCCCGGGGACCGTCAGGCGTCGGCGACCACCACGGCGGCCAGCCCCGGCCCCACGTGCGCCCCGACGACGGCGCTGATCTCGGCCACGTGGACGTCGCGCAGACCGGGCGGGCACGCCGCGCGGAGCCGCTCGACGAGCCCCGCGGCGAGGGCGGGCTCCCCCAGGTGGTGCACGGCGAGGTCGTAGCGCTGGCGGGTGGCGGCGTCCGCCAGCGCGAGCTCGACGAGACGCTCGCGCGCCCTGGCGCTCGTCCGCACCTTCTCGACCACCTCGAGCCGCCCCCCGCGCACGGTGAGCAGCGGGCGCACCCCGAGCACCGTGCCGACGGCTGCGGCCACGCTGCCGAGCCGCCCGCCGCGTCGCAGGTGCTCCAGGGTGTCGACGGCGAAGTGCACCGAGGCAGCACCCGACCGCTCGGCTGCCAGCCGCGCCACGGCCTCGGCGTCCCCGCCGTCCGGCGCCCGTGCCGCGCGGCGGGCAGCGGCCACGACCCCCAGGCCCAGCGACATGCCCACGGTCCGCGAGTCGACCACGTGCACCGGCACGCCGGCAGCGTCGACGGCGAGGCGGGCCGCGGCCACCGTGCCCGACAGCTCACCCGACAGGTGCACCGAGACGATCGCCTGCGCACCGTCGGCCACGGCCAGGGCGTACGCCCTGGCGAACGCCTCGGGGCCGGGCTGGGCCGTCGAGACCGCCGCACCGGAGCGCAGGGCCGCGACGAGCTCTGCTGTGGTGAGGTCGACGCCCTCGCGGTGGTCGACGCCGTCGATGACCACGTGCAGCGGCACCACGCGTACCCCGGTGGCAGCGACCAGCCCGGCCGGCAGGGACGCGGTGGAGTCCGTGACCACCGCGACCCGCCCGGTGGACGTCATGGTCAGGCCGGCACCACGTTGACGAGCGTCGGCGGCCGCACGATGACCGTCCGCACCGCGCGCCCGTCCAGCGCCCGCTGGACCCCGGCCGCCGCCAGCGCGAGCTCGCGCAGCTCGTCCTGCCCGATCGACGGCGACACCTCGATCCGGTCGCGCACCTTGCCCTGGACCTGCACCACGCACGTGACGGTCTCCTCGACGAGGAGCGCCGGGTCGGCGACCGGGTACGGCTCACGGGCAAGGGAGACCTCGTGCCCGAGCCGGGACCACAGCTCCTCGGCCACGTGCGGGGCGAGCGGGGCGACGAGCAGCACGAGCGCCTCGGCCGCGGCGCGCGGCACGGCCGGCAGCCCGGTGAGGTGGTTGGTCAGCACGATGAGCCGGGCGATCGCGGTGTTGAACCGCATCGCCGCCATCTCGGTGCGGACCTCGTCGATGGTCCGGTGCACGAGGCGCGAGGTCGCGGCGTCGGGCTCGGTGTCGACCACGGTCACGTCGCCGGTCTGCTCGTCGACCACGGTGCGCCACAGCCGCTGCAGGAAGCGCTGGGAGCCGACGACCGCTCGGGTGTCCCACGGCCGCGAGACGTCCAGCGGCCCCATCGACATCTCGTAGACGCGGAACGTGTCGGCCCCGTACGCCTCGTACATCTCGTCCGGTGTGACGCTGTTCTTCAGCGACTTGCCGATCTTGCCGTACTCGCGGAACACCTCCGTGCCCTGCCACGTGAAGCCGCCGGCCTCGTCCTCGACGACCTCGGCCGCCGGCACGTACTGGCCGCGCGCGTCGGCGTAGGCGTACGCCTGGATGTAGCCCTGGTTGAACAGCGTGCGGAAGGGCTCGACGCTCGACACGTGCCCCAGGTCGTGCAGCGCCTTGTGCCAGAACCGCGCGTACAGCAGGTGCAGCACGGCGTGCTCCACACCCCCGACGTAGAGGTCCACGCCGCCGCTGACGCCCGCTGCGGCGTCGTGCTGCGGGCCCATCCAGTACCGCTCGAGCTCGGGGTCGACGACGACGTCGCGGCGGCCCGGGTCGAGGTAGTTGAGGTAGTACCAGCACGAGCCGGCCCAGTTGGGCATCGTGTTGGTGTCCCGGCGGTACGTGCGCGGGCCGTCGCCGAGGTCGAGGGTGACGTTCACCCACTCCTCGTTGCGCCCCAGCGGCGGCTCGGGGGTGGAGTGCGCGTCGTCGGCCGCGAAGGTGCGCGGGGAGTAGTCCGGCACGTCCGGCAGGTCGACGGGCAGCATCGACTCGGGCAGCGCGATCGGCAGGTCGTGCTCGTCGTAGACGATGGGGAACGGCTCGCCCCAGTAGCGCTGGCGGCTGAACAGCCAGTCGCGCAGCCGGTAGGTGACCGTGGCGACGCCCAGCCCCTTGTCCTCGAGCCACGCCGTGATCACGGCCTTGGCCGTGGCGACGTCCATCCCGTCGAGGCTGATCTCGTCGTTGGCCGAGCTCATCGCGGGACCGTCCCCGACGAACGGCCCGCCGTCGAAGCCCTCGGGGGGTCGGACGGTGCGGACGATCGGCAGCTCGAAGGCCGTGGCGAAGTCCCAGTCCCGCGCGTCCTGCGCCGGGACGGCCATGATCGCGCCCGTGCCGTAGCCCATGAGGACGTAGTCGGCGGTGAACACGGGGATGAGCTCGTGGTTGACGGGGTTGATCGCCAGGTGACCGGTGAAGACGCCGGTCTTGGTTCCGGCGTCCGCCTGCCGCTCGACGGCCGTCTTCGCCGCGGTCTGGGCGCGGTAGGCCGCGACGGCGGCGATCGGGGACGCGTGGCCGACCGTCCAGGTCTTGTGCGTCCCGTCCGGCCAGTCGACGGGTACCTCGTCGAGCAGCGGGTGCTCGGGCGCCACGACCATGAAGGTGGCCCCGAAGAGCGTGTCGGGCCTGGTGGTGAAGACCTCGATCTCCTGGCCGCCGATGACCTCGAAGGTCACCCGGGCGCCCTCGGACCGGCCGATCCAGTTGCGCTGCATCGCACGGACCTTCTCGGGCCAGTCGATGAGGTCGAGGTCGGCCGCCAGCCGGTCGGCGTAGGCCGTGATCCGCATGTTCCACTGGCGCAGGTTCCGCTTGAAGACCGGGAAGTTGCCGCGCTCGGAGCGGCCGTCGACCGTCACCTCCTCGTTGGCCAGCACGGTGCCCAGGCCGGGGCACCAGTTGACCGGCGTCTCGCTGACGTAGGCGAGGCGCTGGGGGTCGATCACCCGGCGACGCTCCACCGCGTCGAGCTGCGCCCACGTGCGGCCCGCGTACGCGTCGGGCAGCTCCCGCGCCCCGCCCGCGTAGGCGGCGACGAGCTCGTCGACGGGCCTGGCGCGGCCCAGGCCGCCGTCTGGCCGTGGCGCGGCCTCGTCGTACCAGGCGTTGAAGATCTGCAGGAAGATCCACTGGGTCCAGCGCACGTACTGCGAGTCGGTGGTGGCGAACGAGCGGCGGGCGTCGTGCGCCAGGCCCAGGCGGCGCAGCTGGCGGCGCATCGTGGCGATGTTCGCCTCGGTGGTGGTGCGCGGATGGCGGCCGGTCTGGACGGCGTACTGCTCGGCCGGCAGGCCGAAGGCGTCGTAGCCGAGCGCGTGCAGCACGTTGTCGCCGCACATCCGACGGAAGCGCCCGACGACGTCCGTGGCGATGTACCCGAGCGGGTGGCCCACGTGCAGGCCGTCGCCCGAGGGGTACGGGAACATGTCCATGATGAGGAAGGACGGGCTCGACGGGTCCGCGTGCCGGCCCTCGCCGTCCGTCAGCGCACCCGTCGGGTTGGGCGTGTGGAACGTGCCACGCTCGTCCCACCGGTCCTGCCAGCGCAGCTCGATCTCCGCAGCGAGCGCCGCGGTGTACCGCTGCGGGAGCTCCGGCGGCATCGTGGGGCGCGGGGGGTCGACGGCGGGCTGGGGCTCTGGCGTGTGCACCGGCCCAGGCTACCGGTGGGGCACCGCCTGTCCCGTCACCCGTGGCGCCGTCAGCGCGCGGAGCGGTGCTCCAGCGTCAGCGGGCACTGGAACGGGTCCCGGGCGGCCAGCCCCACCCGGTTGAGGTAGCGCACCACGATCCCGTACGACTCGAGCACCGACGTCTCGGTGTAGTGGATCCCGCGGCCGGCGCAGAACTCCCGGACGATCGGCTGGACCGCGCGCAGGTGCGGGCGGGCCATGTTCGGGAACAGGTGGTGCTCGATCTGGTAGTTGAGGCCGCCCATGAGCTCCTCGACCACCCGGCCGCCCCGCACGTTGCGGCTCATGAGCACCTGGCGACGCAGGAAGTCGATCCTCGCGTCGGCCGGGACGATCGGCATGCCCTTGTGGTTGGGCGCGAAGACGGCGCCCATGTAGAGCCCGAACAGGCCCAGCTGCACGCCGAGGAAGGCGAACGCCATGCCCACCGGCAGCAGCCAGAAGACCAGCGCGAGGTACCCGCCGAGGCGCAGCGTGACGAAGGCGATCTCGACCGGCCGGCGCTTGACCTCACCGCGGCCGAAGATCGTCTTGACCCCGGAGATGTGCAGGTTGAGGCCCTCGAGGAGCAGCAGCGGGAAGAACAGCCAGCCCTGCCGGGCGGCGAACCAGCCCTTGAGGCCCGTGCGCGGTGCGGCGAGGTCGTCCGTGGTGAACACCAGGACACCCGTGCCGATGTCGGGGTCGGTGCCGATCTGGTTGGGCTTGGCGTGGTGGCGGCTGTGCTTGTGCTGCCACCAGCCGTAGGACATGCCCGCGTAGAGGTTGGCGATGACCAGGCTCGCCCAGTCGTTCCACCGGCCCGACGCGAAGATCTGGCGGTGCGCGGCGTCGTGGCCGAGGAACATCGCCTGGCCGAGCACGAGGGACAGCACCGCGGCGAGCGCGAGCTGCCACCACGAGTGGCCGATGACGACGAAGGCGACGCCGAGGCCCGCCAGCGCGAGGGTGATGAGGGCGAACCGGCTCCAGTAGTAGCCGTAGCGCCGTCGCATCAGCCCGGCCTCCTGCACCGTGCGGGTCAGCGCCGTGAACTCGCTGACCTGGCGCTGACGCGGGCCGTCCGCCTCGAGGGCGAGCCCGGATGTGCTGGTGGAGTCCATGGGTGTCCCGGTCTGTGGGGCGGAGCTCGAGCGCACATCGATGCGTGTACCTACGGAAGCGTAACCTGCGGATCGCACGGTGCACAGGGCAGCCCGGCGGTCACTACGATCTCGCCATGACGCAGAGCAGCGCACCGGACCCCGCAGCAGCCATCGCCCTGGCCCAGGCGCAGGCCGAGGCCGCGACCGCCCGGGCGGAGGCGGCCATGGCGCTGGCCGAGGCCGCAGAGGCCAGGGCCCGCGCCCTCGAGGTCGCCGCAGGCGTGGAGGCCGCGGTGCCCGCCGAGGCCCCCGCGGCCGCACCCGCTGCCGCACGGCCGGCCGACACGGCGCCGACCCCCGCACCCGAGGCCGCGGCGTCGTCCGCATGGGCCGAGCAGGTGCGCACGGCGTACGCGTTCGACGGCGCACTCCCGCTCGGGGCGCTCGTCGAGGACGGCACCGCCACGCCCTCTGCCCAGGTGGGGCTGCCGCTGGCGATGATGAACCGGCACGGCCTGGTCGCCGGCGCCACCGGGACGGGCAAGACGCGCACGCTGCAGCTCATGGCCGAGGGCCTGTCCGCCGCGGGCGTCCCGGTGTTCGTGTCCGACATCAAGGGTGACCTGTCCGGCGTCGCGAGCCCCGGCACGCCGAGCGAGAAGCTGCTCGCGCGCACGGCCGGGATCGGCCAGGACTGGGCGCCGGCCACCTTCCCGGTGGAGTTCTACACGCTGGGCGGCCTGGGCACCGGGGTGCCGATCCGCACCACGGTGACGGACTTCGGCCCGCTGCTGCTGTCCAAGGTGCTCGGACTCAACGACACCCAGGAGTCGAGCCTCGGGCTGATCTTCCACTGGGCCGACACCCAGGGCATGGCGCTGCTCGACCTCAAGGACCTTCAGGCCACCATCGCCTACCTCGTCTCGGACGAGGGCAAGCCGGAGCTCAAGGGCATCGGCGGACTGTCCGCGGCCACCGCCGGGGTGATCCTGCGCGAGATCGTCGGGCTGCAGGCCCAGGGCGCCGACGTGTTCTTCGGCGAGCCGGCCTTCGCCACGGCGGACCTGCTGCGCGTCGCCGCAGACGGCAAGGGCGTCATCTCCGCCCTCGAGCTGCCCGGTGTCCAGGACCGTCCCGCGCTCTTCTCGACGTTCCTCATGTGGCTGCTCGCCGACCTGTTCTCCGAGCTGCCGGAGGTCGGCGACGCCGACAAGCCCCGGCTGGTGTTCTTCTTCGACGAGGCCCACCTGCTCTTCACCGGCGCGTCGAAGGACTTCCTCACCCAGGTCACCCAGACCGTGCGGCTCATCCGGTCCAAGGGGGTCGGCGTCTTCTTCGTCACCCAGACCCCCAAGGACGTGCCCGG
>NZ_DAORSQ010000059.1:0-14853 GCF_035443605.1 Actinotalea sp.
TACCTCGACGCGACGGGGCTGCCGTCGGCGCGCGACGCCGGGCGCTCCGCCGAGGACCCGGGGTCGCCGGGCGCGGGGGACGAGGTGCCGCTCGCGGTCGCCGATCTCGACGCGGTGCGGCCCGAGGCGTGGCCGGCCGTGCTCGCCGAGCTGGCCCGCGCCCACCGCCACGCGATGGACCCGGTGCGAGGCCCGGTGCGGCGCCCCCCGTACACCGCCTGGTGGCTGCGCCACCGTGCCGACCTCGGCCTGGACCGGCCGTTCGCCCTGCGGCCGGGGACGGTGCCAGGGCTCGACCCGGTGCCGACCGTGCTCGCGGGCCTCGACGAGGCCCTGCTGCGCTCACTCGGCGGGGTGGGCGCCGCGGCCGACCTGGACGCGGAGGGCTGGGTGGGGCTGCTCGACGGGCTGCTCGACGCGGGTGCTGCCGTCGACCTTCCGCTCGCGGTCGAGCTGTGGCGGGCCCTGGCCCGGCTGGTGCAGACCGGCACCGTCGCGCTCGCACCTCTGGCGGAGGCCGAGGCGCTGCCGGCGCTGGTCGCCGGGGCCGCCGCGACCGCCGGCGTGTCGCTGGCCCCGACCGACGACGTCGCGGTCGCCGACCCGATGTGGGCCCAGCACCCGCTCGCCGCACCGGTCGTCGTGGTGCCCGCCGCACTCACCGAGCGCGTCGCCGACGCGCTGGACCTCGACCTCGCCGTCGAGCGCGCCACCGGCCGGGTCAGCTCGACCGGCCGTCCGGTGCCGGTCCCGCCGGCCCTCCGCACCCTCGCCGGCCTGGTCGGCGCGGTGCCCGAGACCTGGTACGAGCACCGCGACCTGCGGGTCGACGGGGAAGGCGTGGCCTGGTGGGTCGTCGGCGACGAGGTGCACGCCGGCGGGCCGGACGGCCTGGCGAGCGGCGTGGCCCACCTGCTGGGGTGGCGGCACCGGGACCGGTTCGCCCGGGTGCTGGCGGACCCCGCCGTCCTGGCCGGTGCGCTCGTCGACCTCGCCGGGGACGGCGAGCCGGGGACGTGACCGGCGCCACGACGGGGGGCACGGTCGACCGTCGCGTGCTCGTGCTGGGCATGTACCTGCCCGTGCTCGTCTTCGAGACGGGGATCGGGGCGATCCTGCCGGTCGTCGCGCTGAGCGCCACGGCCCTCGGGGCGTCGATCGCGCAGGCCGGGGTGGTCGTCTCCCTGCTGGCCGTGGGCCAGCTGCTCGGCGACGCGCCCGCTGGTGCCCTGGCCGCGCGGGTCGGGGACCGTCGCGCGATGCTCCTTGCTGCGGGCGCCGCGGTCGTCGCCCTGCTCGCCGCGGCCCTCGCGCGCCAGGTGCTGGTGCTCGCCGGTGCCCTGCTCGTGCTCGGCGCGGCCAACGCCGTCGTGGGTCTCGCGCGGCACTCCTACCTCACGGCCACCACGCCGGTCGCCCTGCGCGCGCGGGTGCTGTCCACCCTCGGGGGGCTGCACCGGATCGGGCTCTTCGTCGGGCCCTTCGTCGGTGCGCTGCTCGTGCACCTCGCCGGGCTCGGGGCGGCGTACTGGTTCGCGGTCGCCACGGCGGGGATCACGGCGCTCGTCGTGGCTGCGGTGCCCGACGGCAGGCCGCACGTGCGTGCCACCGGCGGCCCCAGCACGGCCGCGGTGCTGCGGGAGCATCGCCGGCTCTTCGCCACGCTGGGCGTGGCGGTGCTGCTCGTCGGGGCGGCGCGCGGCGGCCGCGGCACGGTCCTGCCGCTGTGGTCCGAGCACCTGGGGCTCGCCCCGGCGACCACCGCCCTGATCTTCGGGCTCGCGGGGGCCGTGGACATGCTGCTCTTCTACCCCGCCGGCCGGCTGATGGACACCCGCGGCCGGCTGTGGGCAGCGCTGCCGTCGATGGCCGTGCTCGGCATGGGGTTCGCCCTGCTGCCCCTCACCACGACCGTCGGCGGCGTGGCCGCCGTGGCGATGCTCATCGGCCTGGGCAACGGGATGGGCTCGGGCATCCTCATGACGCTGGGGGCCGACGTCGCGCCGGCGCCCGTCCGTGCGCAGTTCCTCGGCCTGTGGCGGCTGTGCCAGGACCTCGGCGGGGCCGGCGGCCCGCTGCTCGTCGCGGCCGGCGCCGCGCTGGGCTCCCTTGCCGGTGGCATCCTCGCGCTGGCCGGGATCTCCGCGGGGGCCGTGGCGGCGCTGGCGCGCTGGACACCGCGGTACTCGGTGCACGCGAACCGCACGACGCGGCGTCGGGCGCGCGCGGCCGGGCTGCTGGACGGTCCGGGCTAGTCAGGCCGGGTCGGCCGTGCCGGGCCGCTGAGGGGTCTCGTCGGTCCCGTCGGTCCTGCCTGCGGCGGGCGCCTCGCGGGCCTCGAGCGCGGCGGCCCGGCGCGCGCGGCGGTGCTCCCACCCCAGCGCGAGGCCTCCGAGCAGCAGGCCCGCGATGCAGATCGGCACGGCGCGACCGGTGGTGACCCCCGTGAGGGTGGCCACCGCGACGACGACGAGGGCGAGCGTCCACAGCGCGATGCCCACCCGGAACACGCGGCGCAGGTCGATCTCGACGGGGGCCAGCGTGGAGGGGGCGAACACGCTGGGCCGGGCTGGCGGGGTGCTCACCGGCCCAGGGTACGTGGCGTTGCTCACCATGCGTGCGGGTACACACACCGGACACACAGTTCTGCCACGCTGTGCGCCATGACGCAGACCCTCCCCCCCACGTCGACGGGCCCGATGAGCCGGGTCGACACCTATTTCAAGATCAGCGAGCGCGGCTCGACCGTCGGCACCGAGATCCGCGGCGGCCTGGTCACCTTCTTCACGATGAGCTACATCATCGTGCTCAACCCGCTCATCCTCGGCTTCGTCGCAGACGGCACCGGCGGCTACCTCGGCGGCGGCCCGGGCGACGGGTCCAACCTCGCGTCGATCGCCGCGGCGACGGCGCTCGTCGCCGGCGTGCTGTCGATCCTCATGGGCGTCGTGGCCAACTTCCCGCTCGCGCTCGCCGCGGGCCTCGGCCTCAACGCCGTCGTGGCGTACTCGATCGCGGCGCTGCCCGACATGACCTGGGCCGACGCCATGGGCATCGTCGTCCTCGAGGGCCTGATCATCCTGGTGCTCGTGCTGACCGGCTTCCGGACGGCCGTGTTCAAGGCGGTCCCGGTCGAGCTCAAGACGGCGATCAGCGTCGGCATCGGCCTGTTCATCGCCTTCATCGGCCTCGTCGACTCCGGCTTCGTCCGCATCCCCGCCAGCCTGGCCACCCCGGTCGAGCTCGGCATCCGGGGCTCGCTAGACGGCTGGCCGCTGCTCGTGTTCGTCGTGGGCCTCGTGCTCGCCATCGTGCTCATGGTCCGCAAGGTGCGCGGCGCGATCCTCATCGCGATCCTGTCCTCGACCGTGCTCGCCGTCGTCATCGAGGCCGTCGCGAAGGTCGGCGGCCAGCCGCTGGACGGCTCCAACCCGAAGGGCTGGGAGCTCAACGTCCCGGCGATCCCCGAGGGCGGTCTGGTCAGCGCACCCGACTTCGGCCTCATCGGCAGCTTCTCGCTCTTCGGCTCGTTCGGGAAGATCGGGGTCGTCGCGGTCGTGCTGCTCGTCTTCTCGCTGCTCCTCGCGGACTTCTTCGACACGATGGGCACGATGGTCGCCGTCGGCGGCGAGGCCGGCCTGCTCGACGAGCAGGGCAACCCGCCCCGCACGCAGCAGATCCTCGTCGTCGACTCGATCGCCGCTGCGGCCGGTGGCGCCGCGGGCGTCTCGTCCAACACGAGCTACATCGAGTCGGCGGCGGGTGTCGGCGACGGCGCCAGGACGGGCCTGGCCTCGGTCGTCACCGGCATCGCCTTCCTCCTGGCGACGTTCCTGTCCCCGCTCGTCGACATGGTGCCGTTCGAGGCCGCGACGCCGGCCCTCGTGGTCGTCGGCTTCCTCATGGTCATGCAGGTCTCGGGGATCGACTGGAAGAACTACGAGGTCGCCATCCCGGCGTTCCTCACGATGATCCTCATGCCGTTCACCTACTCGATCACGGTGGGCATCGGCGCGGGCTTCGTCTCCTTCGTGGTGATCAAGCTCGCACTGGGCAAGGTCAAGGCCGTGCACCCGCTGATGTGGGGCGCAGCGGTGCTCTTCGTCATCTACTTCACGCTCGGCCCGATCAAGGCGGCCCTCGGGATCTGACCCGCCCCAGCACGCAACGCAGGCCCCGCGGACACCCGTCCGCGGGGCCTGCGTCGTCCGGCAGGCCCGCCCGATTCGTTACCCGAGGTCATGACCTAGGATAGGGACATGACCTCCGACACCCCGCCGGCCCGCCCGGCCGCCGCCGACTGCCGGCCGCCGGCGCTGGCGGGCGACCTGCGCGTCTCGGTCACCCACCTCGTGCGTCGCCTGCGCCTCGAGCGCAGCAGCGAGCAGATCAGCGACGGGCAGTACGCGACCCTGGCCGCGCTGGCCAACCGCGGGCCGATGACCCCGACCGCCCTGGCCGAGGACCAGCACGTCCAGCCGCCGCCCATGACGCGCACCGTCAACGCGCTCGTCGAGGCGGGGCTGGCGCGGCGCGACGACCACCCGACCGACCGCCGCCAGGTGGTCGTCTCGATCACCGACGCTGGCCTGCGCGAGGTCAAGGAGACCCGGCGGCGGCGCAACGCCTGGCTCGCCGCACAGCTGGCGACGCTGACGCCGCAGGAGCGTGAGGTGCTCGCCACGGCCAGCGCGGTGCTGGACCGGATCGCCACCCGATGAGCCCCACGTTCGCCTCGTTCCGGTACGTCAACTACCGGCTGTGGTTCGCGGGCGCCCTCGTCGCCAACGTCGGCACGTGGATGCAGCGCGTCGCCCAGGACTGGCTGGTCCTCACGGTGCTCACGGCGGACTCGGGTGTCGCCGTCGGCGTGACGACGGCGCTGCAGTTCGGTCCCGTGCTGTTCCTGTCCGCGTGGGCCGGGGTGCTCGCCGACCGTGTGGACCGCCGCCGCCTGCTCATGGCGACGCAGGTCGCGCAGGCGGTGCTCGCCGCCGGGCTGGGGGCGCTGGTGCTCAGCGGCCGAGCGGAGCTGTGGCACGTCTACGTCTTCGCGGGGGTGCTGGGCTGCGTCACCGCGATCGACGGCCCGGCCCGCCAGACCTTCGTCGCGGACATGGTCCCGGCGGACCGGCTGTCCAACGCCGTCGGCCTCAACAGCGCGTCGTTCAACGCCGCCCGGCTCATCGGACCGGGCCTCGCGGGGCTGGCCATCGCCTGGCTCGGCATCGGCTGGGTGTTCGTCCTCAACGCCGTGACCTTCGCCGCGACCATCCTCGCGCTGACCCGGATGCGGCGTTCCGAGCTCCAGCCCGTGGCGCACGTGGCACGCGCGTCGGGGCAGATCCGCGAGGGCATCGCCTACGTGCGCGGGCGCAGCGACATCCTCGTGGTCATGGTCGTCGTGGGGGTGGTGAGCACCTTCGGGCTCAACTTCCAGCTGACCAGCGCGCTCATGGCCCGCACCGAGTTCGGCCGCGGGCCCCAGGAGTACGGCGTGCTGGGCTCGGTGCTGGCGATCGGGTCGCTGGGCGGGGCGCTGCTCGCCGCCCGGCGCGAGCGCCCCCGGGTGCGGCTGGTCATCGGGTCGGCGCTCGGGTTCGGGGTGGCGTCGGGCGTCATGGCCCTCATGCCCACCTACGCGACCTACATGCTCGCGACGATCCCGGTGGGGTTCACGTCGCTCACCATGCTCACGGCGGCGAACGCGACGCTGCAGATGTCCGTGGACCCCGCGATGCGTGGCCGCGTCGTGGCGCTGTACATGGTCGTCTTCCTCGGGGCCACGCCGGTGGGCTCACCGCTGGTGGGCTGGGTGGGTCAGACCTACGGCGCGCGCTGGGCGATCGGGATCGGCGCGCTGGCCTCGCTGGTGGTCGCCGGCGCGGCCGCGCTGTGGGCGATCCGGCACTGGGACCTGGAGATCGGCTACACCGTGCGCAGCCGCCCGCACCTGCAGGTGCGGTACCCCCACGAGGGCGCCGACACCGTGGGCGACGAGATCGCGGCCCGTGCCGACGCGGCGCTGGCCCTGCGAGGTCAGCAGGCGACGGACGTCACCGCGGTGTGAGGGGCGCGCCGTCGTCGAGGGTCAGACGACGACGACGACGTCGCGGCGCAGCGACAGCCGTGCCGTCGCGACCGCCGTGGCCCCGGCCGCCATGAGCGCCGGGACGAGCAGGAACCCGAGGTGCGGGCCGAAGGCGTCGGACAGCGCACCGAGCAGGAGCGGCGCGGCGCCGATCGCCGCACCGGCGCCGACGAGGGCGATCGCCTGCGCCTGGTCGGCGCGCTCCCCGGCCGCCCGCAGCGCCAACGCCACGGACATCGGGTAGTGGGCGCCGTAGCCGAGACCGGCGACGACCAGGCCGGCCACCGCGATCGCCGGCGTCGTCGTCAGCCAGAGCAGCGCGAAGCCGACCGCGGCGAGGCCGTAGGAGGCCAGCAGGAGCGACTCCGGCGCGTGCCGCAGAGCGAGCGGTCCCAGGATGAAGCGGGAGGCCGCCATGCCGAGCACGAGGGCGGACACCGCGGCCGTGGACACCGCGGCGGGCGCGCCGGTCCGGGTGGCCACCAGGTCGGCAGCCCAGAACGTGGTGGCGAACTCCACGGCGACCCCGCAGATCATGGCCGACCAGAAGAGCCAGAACGTCCGACCGAAGCCGCCGGTCGCGTCCGCGATCCGGGCCGCCCGGCCCAGCGGTGCCACCGGGGGGCCGACCGGTGCCGGGACCCGGTCGATCGCCGGCTCGGGTCCGACCCGGGCCAGCAGCAGCGCCGTCACCGATCCGAGCAGCACGACCAGCCCGACCGCCGGCCGCCAGCCCCAGCCGGCCGCCACCGTCGCCCCGACGGCCAGGGGGGCGAGCAGCCCCACGGCGGCGCCGATGCCGTTGGCCTCGGTCACCGCGGCTGGCCCCGCGCTGCCGTGGTGCTGGAGCAGGGCGGGCTGGGCCGCGGCGAGCACGAGGTTGCCACCCACCGCCGTGACGAGGCACGCGGTCAGGGTCGCGGCGAGGGTGGTGCCGAGCACCAGCGCCCCGATGCCCGCGCAGACGACGGCGAGGCCGCCGACGGCCACCGCCCGACGGCCGAGCCGGCGGGCCAGGCCGGCGCTGACGGTCCCGGCGAGCACGGCTCCGACGGCCATCGCCGTGCCGTGCAGGCCGGCCTGGGCCCGGGTGATGCCCTGCTCGGTCGCGATGAGCGGGATCGCCGGCGCGAAGCCGTAGAGGAACCATCCCCACACGACGAAGACGGCGTAGAGCCGGACCGTCAGCGGGTCGCGCCGCAGCGGCGTGCGGGCAGGGGGGCGGCTCACCCGAGTCGGTCGACGACGTGGTCGACGCAGGCCGTCAGGGCCGCGACATCGGCCGGGTCGACGGCCGGGAACATCGCGACCCGCAGCTGGTTGCGGCCCAGCTTGCGGTAGGGCTCGACGTCCACGACGCCGTGGCGGCGCAGCACCTGGCACACGGTGGGCGCGTCGATCGCGGCATCGAGGTCGATGGTGCCGACCACCGTGCTGCGTGCGGCGGGGTCGGCGACGAACGGGGCGGCCCAGGGGCGCTCCTGCGCCCAGCCGTAGAGCAGGGCGGCCGACTCCGCCGTCCGTGCCGTGGCCCACGGCAGGCCGCCGTTGCCCAGCAGCCAGTCGACCTGCTCCGCGAGGAGCACGAGCGTCGCCAGGGCCGGGGTGTTGAGCGTCTCGTCCTTGCGCGAGCTCGCCAGGGCCGTGGTGAGCGACAGGAAGGTGGGGATCCACCGGTCGGCGGCGATCCGCTCGGCGCGCTCGACGGCGTCCGGCGAGACCAGCGCCAGCCACAGGCCGCCGTCGGACGCGAACGACTTCTGCGGGGCGAAGTAGTAGACGTCCGTCTGCGCGACGTCGACCGGCAGCCCGCCGGCGCCCGACGTCGCGTCGACGAGCACCAGCGCCTCGCCCGCGGTCCCCGCCGGGCGCAGCACCGGGGCGGCGACGCCGGTCGAGGTCTCGTTGTGCGGCCACGCGTAGGTGTCGACGCCCGCCTCGCGCTCGGGCAGGACGAGCGATCCGGGTGCCGCGGTGCGCACCGTCGGTGCGGCGAGGAAGGGGGCGCGGTCCACGGCCCGGGCGAACGAGGTGCCGAACTCGCCGAAGGCGCACAGCTGGGCGCGGTCCGCCACGAGGCTGAAGGTGGCGAGGTCCCAGAAGGCCGTGGAGCCGCCGTTGCCGAGCACCACCTCGTAGCCGTCGGGGAGGCCGAACAGCTCGGCCAGCCCGGAGCGCACCCGGCCGACGAGCGCGCGCACCGGGGCCTGGCGGTGCGACGTGCCGAGCAGGGTGCGGCCGACGGCGGCCAGCGCCTCGACCTGCTCGGGGCGGACCTTGGACGGTCCGGAGCCGAACCGGCCGTCGACGGGCAGCAGGTGCGCGGGGATGGTGATGTCGGCGGCGCTCACCCCAGCACTCTAGGGCGCGGCGCCTGGCGCCCCGGTGCCTGCCCGGAGCCCGGGCACCGTAGCCTGGGGGCAGCGGACGACGGTCACGGGGAGAGGCGCGCGCATGAGCGATCTGATCGACACCACGGAGATGTACCTGCGCACCATCTACGAGCTCGCCGAGGAGGGGATCGTCCCCCTGCGCGCGCGCATCGCCGAGCGGCTGGGGCACTCCGGCCCGACCGTCTCGCAGACCGTCGCCCGGATGGAGCGGGACGGCCTCGTGGTCGTCAGCGGGGACCGGCATCTCGAGCTCACCGAGCTCGGCCAGCTCAAGGCCGTGCGCGTCATGCGCAAGCACCGCCTGGCGGAGCGGCTGCTCACGGACGTCATCGGGCTGGAGTGGGCCTTCGTGCACGACGAGGCCTGCCGCTGGGAGCACGTCATGAGCGACCGGGTGGAGCGCCGCCTCGTCGAGCTGCTCGACCACCCGCACCACTCGCCCTACGGCAACCCCATCCCGGGCCTCGCCGAGCTCGGCGAGCAGGGCGCCGAGGCGTTCCTCGACGGCGTCGTCTCCCTCGCGGCCCTGCCGGCGCAGGCCGCCGGCGGGCCGGTGCGCGCCGTCGTCGCGCGGCTGGGTGAGCCCCTGCAGACCGACGTGGAGCTGCTCGGCCGGCTCGCCGGGGCTGGCGTGCTCCCCGGCATCGCGGTGGACGTCGAGCGCGGCAACGGGATCGTCACCGTGGGCGTGCCGGGCGCAGAGCTCGTGCTCGACCTGCCGGACGACATCGCGCGGCACGTGTTCGTCGCCCTCGCCTGAACGGGCCGTCGCCGCCCGAGTGGCATACCTCACAGGTCTCCGTCCGTGACCTGAGCGTGACATTCCCGTGATCCGCAGGTACCTTCGGGGTGCACCTCGGAACCCTCCTCCGCGGCGCCCTCGGTCGGGATCGCCTAGTCCTGCCACCGAACGAGGTCCGGACAACTCGCTGGCAGGAGCGGGGGAACCACGAAGTGGGCACCACGGTGTCCTTGGGGTGAAGCCGCGTGAGCACCGGAGACGGTGTGATCGAGGCCGGGTGATCTCCCACCCGAACCCGACAGCTCACCTCGCAGGCGTTCGGAGAGGTTTCGCGTGACCATCACGATCGAGCACGGCCGGCACAGATCGGCACGTCGTCCCGCCACCCCGCTGAGCGACCTCGCGACCGCAGCCACCGGCAGCCTCGCGATCGTCGGACGTCGGTCCGCCGTCGTCGCCGCGACCGGTGGCCTCGTCATGTCCATGGCGCTGCCGGCCTCCGCCGCCCCCGCCGACGCACCCGCCAACGCGCTGCCCGCCGTCGACGTCACCGCACTGACCGCGCAGGCCCGGGCCGCGCTGGCCACGTCGCCGGTCGTCTCCGTGCCGGTCGACGCCGCGTGGGGCTTCGCGACCCCGCAGCTCACGGTCGTGGCCAACCCGGAGCCCGAGCCGGTCGTGGTGACCCGCTCGACGACGACGGCCCGCAGCACCGAGCGCAGCTCCGTCGCCGCGGCGACGTCCGCCGTCCCGCAGTCCGTCGCCGGCAACGCCGTCCTCGAGATCGCTGCACGCTACGTCGGCGTCCCGTACGTCTCCGGCGGCACGACGCCCGACGGGTTCGACTGCTCGGGCTTCACCTCCTACGTCTACGCACAGCTCGGCATCTCGCTGTCGCGCAGCTCCGCCGACCAGCGCTACAACGGCGTCGTCGTCTCGCGTGCGGACGCCCTGCCGGGCGACCTCATCTGGTCCCCGGGCCACGTCGGCATCTACGCCGGCGGCGACACGCAGATCGACTCCCCGCGTCCGGGCAAGACCATCCAGTTCCGCGGGATCTGGCAGAGCAACCCCATCTTCATCCGCGTCACCGGCTGACCTCGGCCCGCTGACCGTTCGACGAAGGCCCGGACCCGCGCGGTCCGGGCCTTCGTCGTCCGCGGTGCGTCGGTGGGGCGCCCCACCGCAGTGCCATGGGTGGCGCGGGTGGCGTCGCGTACTCTGGCAGCGCTGATCCAGGACCCGTGCAGCCAGCCGGGTCCGACCGTGACGGTCCGGGAGGCCGCCGTGCTGACCACCAGCGAGCCCCGTGCGCACTCCGTCGCGCCCGACGTGCGCCGCGCGCTGCTCCTCAACGCGAGCCGCGAGCCCCTGTGCGTCGTCAGCGTGCATCGCGCCGTCGCGCTGGTGCTCCAGGGCAAGGCGGTGGTGCTCGAGTCGGACGGGCGGATGCTGCGCTCGGAGCGTCTGATCCTGCCCGCGCCCGCCGTGCTGTGCCTCACCCGCTACGTCCACGTCCCGTACCGCCGTGTGGTCCCGCCCACGCGGCGCACCGTGCTGGCCCGCGACGCGCACCGGTGCGCGTACTGCGCCGGCCCGGCGGACACGGTCGACCACGTGCACCCGCGCTCCCGCGGCGGGCGGCACGAGTGGACCAATGTCGTGGCAGCGTGCGCACGCTGCAACCACCGCAAGGCCGACCGTCTGCTCGCCGAGATCGGCTGGCAGCTGCTCGTCGCACCCGTCGCCCCGGTCGGCGTGGGCAGCCTCGCGGCGCTCCGCCCGCACCCCTCGTGGACCGCCTACCTCGCGTCGTGACCGATGACCCGACGCCGCGCGCGCATTCGCGGCAGGATGGGGTCAGCGGGGAGCCGAGGGAGGCAACGATGGATGCGGACGACGTCGTCCTGGTCGGGGTGGACGGTTCACCGGCCAGCCTCAACGCGGTCGACTGGGCGGCGGCCCATGCGGAGCGGCACGGTCAGGGGATCCACCTGGTCTGCACGTACGCGGTGCCCTCCTTCTCCGCTGCCGCGATGGACGGCGGGTACGCGTCCCTCGACGACACCGCGATCCTCGAGGGCGCCCAGGCGGTGCTCGACGAGGCGAAGGCACGCCTGGCCGGTCGTGGTCTGCGCGTGACGTCCGCCGTCGCCACCGGCGACGCCGCCGCCGTGCTGGTCGAGCGGTCCCGCTCCGCCGCGCTCGTCGTGGTGGGCACGCGCGGGCGCGGCGGCTTCGCCGAGCGGCTGCTCGGAACGGTCTCGTCCGCCCTGCCGGCGCACGCCCACTGCCCGACGGTCGTGGTGCCCTACCGGCGGCGCGAGATCGACGAGGAGCGCCCGCTGCCCACCGACCGGGGCTCGGCCGCCGAGGTGGAGGTCGCACCGTCCGGCCGCTCCGTGGGCAGGCGCGAGGTGCTGCCGGTCCGGTCGATCGTCGTGGGCGTGGACGGCTCGCCGTCCGCCGAGGTCGCCCTGGCGCACGCGCTGCGCGAGGCCGAGGCCTGGCACGCCGAGCTCACCGCCGTTGCCGCCGTGCCCGTGGGCACCGGGGCGGGGCTGCTCGCGTGGCTGCCGGCCGCCGTGGACCACGAGGCCGTGCTCCGGGACGTCGCCGAGGGGCTCGACGTGGTGGTCGACCGCGCGCTGGTGGACCACCCGGGTGTGACCGTGCGGCGCGTCGTGCTGGACGGCACCGGGTCGCAGCTGCTCACCGAGTTCTCCACCGCGGTGGACCTCGTCGTGGTCGGCTCGCGCGGCCGGGGCGGCTTCGCCGGGCTGCTGCTCGGGTCGACGAGCCAGGCCGTGCTGCACCACTCGGCGTGCCCCGTCATGGTCGTCACCACGCGCGTGCGCGAGGAGGAGCGGTTCCCGGGATCCTCGCGCTGGTGAGGGCTCAGCCCGGCGGCAGGTCCCGGCGCACCAACGGTGTGAGCACCACGGACGAGCGCGTGCGCTGCACGAACGGCTCGGCGTTGATCCGCTCGACGACCTCGTCCAGGTGGCGCACGTCGCGTGCGCGGACCTGCACCACGGCATCGGCCTCGCCGGTGACCGTGCTGGCCGCCACCACCTCGGGGTAGCGCTCGAACGCCTCGCGCATCCGCGCGGGGCTGGTCGAGGCCGCGGCGAAGACCTCGACCTGGGCCTCGGTGGCCCAGCCGAGCGCCGCGGGGTCCAGCCGTACGGAGAAGCCCTCGATGATGCCGCGCTCGCGCAGGCGGTCGACGCGTCGCTTGACCGCGGGCGCCGAGAGGTTCACCTGGGTGCCGATGCGCGCGAACGAGGCGCGCGCGTCGCGGCGCAGGTGCTCGAGGATCGCCGCGTCGATCCGGTCCATGGCCGGCCGGGGCGGGGCGCTGGCGTCGTCCACGGGGAGCATGGCCCCCAGCATGCCGGACCGGCCGCCCTGGCCGCCCGGTCAGCGCAGCGCGTCGCCCCAGCGCAGCGCGTCGGTGAGCCGGTCCAGCGCCAGGTCGAGGTCCGCGCGGCTGATCGTCAGGGGCGGGGCGAGGCGGACGGTCGAGCCGTGGGTGTCCTTGACGAGCACCCCGCGGGCCAGCATCCGCTCGGCGAGCGCGCGACCCGTGCCCCGCGCCGGGTCGACGTCGATCCCGGCCCAGAGGCCGACGCTCCGCGCGCCGACGAGCAGGCCGTCGGCCACCAGGGCGTCGAGCCGCGTGCGCAGGTGGGCGCCGAGGTCGCGCGCGGCGAGCTGGTGCTCGCCCGTCTCGAGCAGCCCGACGACGGCCGTGCCGACCGCGCACGCCAGCGGGTTGCCGCCGAACGTCGAGCCGTGGGTCCCGGGCGTGAGGACGTCAAGCACGTCGCGCCGCCCGACGACGGCGGAGACCGGCAGCACCCCGCCACCGAGCGCCTTGCCGAGCAGCACGAGGTCGGGCCGGACGCCGACGAGCTCGCACGCCAGGGTGGAGCCGGTGCGGCCCAGGCCGGACTGGATCTCGTCGAGCACCAGCAGCGTGCCGGTGGCGTCGCACAGCGCGCGCGCCGCGGCCAGGTAGCCCGGGGGCGGGAGGATGACGCCCGCCTCACCCTGCACGGGCTCGAGCAGCACCGCCACCGTCGTCTCGTCGATCGCGGACGCCAGCGCCGCGGCGTCGCCGTAGGGGACCACCCGGAAGCCGGGGGTGTACGGGCCGAACCCGCGCCGCGCGTCGTCGTCGTCCGAGAACGAGACGATCGTCGTGGTGCGGCCGTGGAAGTTGCCGCCCGCCACGACGACGGTGGCGAGGCCGGGGGCGACGCCCTTGACGTCGTAGCCCCACTTGCGGACGGCCTTGACCGCCGTCTCGACGGCCTCCGCACCGGTGTTCATCGGCAGCACGAGATCGGCCGGCAGCGCGTCGGCGAGCAGCCCGACGAGGCGGTCGGCGAACGGCTCGAGCAGGTCGTGGTCGAAGGCGCGCGACGTCAGGGTCAGGCGGTCGAGCTGGGCGTGGGCCGCGGCGACGAGCACGGGGTGCCGGTGTCCGAAGTTCAGCGCGGAGTAGCCCGCGAGGAGGTCGAGGTAGCGGTTGCCGGCGGCGTCGCGCACCCAGGAGCCCTCGCCCTCGACGAGGGTGACGGGCAGCGGGTGGTAGTTGCCGGCGACGTGGCTGGTCGTGGTGCTGGCCGGGGCGGTGGTCGTCACGGCGCCGTGCGGATCTCGAGCGTGCAGCACTTGGCCCCGCCGCCGCCCTTGAGCAGCTCGGTGGTGTCGACGGGCGTGGGCTCGAAGCCGTGCTCGCGCAGCGCAGCCTGCAGGTCGACGGCCGCGGGGGCGACGACCACGCGTCGGCCGTCCGAGACCGCGTTGAGACCCAGGGCCACGGCGTCGCGCTCGGTCGCGAGGATCGCGTCGGGGTAGCGCTCGGCGAGCAGCGACCGGGAGGCGGGGGAGAAGGCCGGCGGGTAGTAGGCGATGAACGGGTGTGCCGGGTCGCTGTCCAGCACGGCCAGCGCGGTGTCGAGGTGGTAGAAGCGCGGGTCGACGAGCTCGAGCGTGAGCACCTCGCGTCCGGTGAGGTGGGCCAGCTCGGCGTGCGCGGCGGGGTCGGTGCGGAAGCCCGAACCGCCCAGCAGCACGTCCCCGACCATGAGGATGTCGCCCTCGCCCTCGTTGACCCGCTCGGCGGTGTGGGTGACGAAGCCCGCGTCGGCGAACCACTTCTGGTAGGCGGGGCCCTCGGCGGCGCGCTCGGGGTAGGTGAAGCGCGCGGAGTAGACCAGGCCGTCGACGACCGTCGCGCCGTTGGCGGCGTAGACCATGTCCGGCAGCCCGGGGACGGGCTCGATGAGGTCGACGGTGTGGCCCCACTCGAGGTAGGTCCGGTAGAGGACCTGCCACTGCGCGACGGCGCGGGCGGTGTCGGTCGCCAGGGTGACGTCCATCCACGGGTTGATCTCGTAGCTCACCTCGAAGTACGTGGGGGAGCACATGAGGAAGCGGCGGGGCGTCGAGATGCGGGTCATGGGTCCTCAGTGGTCGGCTGGCCGGCGGCGGCGGGACGTGTCGTTCGAGGCTATGGGGCCGCGCGGAGCGGCGGGGGATCAGGACCGTGCGTGTCGACGCGCGAATCGTTGCGCGCGCGAGGGTGCGGGCGGCGGATCGTTGCGTGGTGCGCG
>NZ_DAORSQ010000059.1:14953-17364 GCF_035443605.1 Actinotalea sp.
GGCACGACGCCGGTGCGCGGTCAGGTCCCTGCGCTCGTGCCCACCTCCGCCGCCACCCGGCCCAGCACGCGCCGCAGCATCACACCGGTGGCCGGGCGCGCCACCAGGTCGGTCAGGCCGGCGGGTACGCCGCGGACCGTGATCCGCTCGATCCAGGTCACCTCGCACAGCGCCGGTCCGAGCGGCCGGACGCGGATCTCGGCGATGCCGCCCAGCACGGGCCCGACCTTGCGGAACCGGGCCACGCCGGTCGTGGCCGGCCCCGGCGCCCCTGCCGCCACCGGCGGGTCGAGGCGTTCGACGACCATCCGGTCCACGAGGCCGGGCCCGCCCTGCGGCGCCGTCGAGCCAGAGACCGCGACGAACGTCTCCCCGACGCTCAGCAGCGTCGGGGCGCCGATCCGGGTCATCGGCACCCAGCGCGCGTGCTGGTGGACGTCGGTGACGAGGTCCCAGGCGCGGTCGGCCGCGACCGGCAGCACGCGGCGGTGGACGGCGGCGTGGTCGAGGTGCATCGCGGGTCCTCCGTCGCGTCGAGCGTGGGTCGAACCCTAGTAGCGTCGGGTGACATGGACACACGCGTGCTGGGCAGGACCGGTCTGCCGGTCTCCGTGGTGGGCCTGGGCTGCTGGCAGCTCGGCGCGGACTGGGGCGACGTGAGCCCGGACCGTGCGATGGAGATCCTGCACGCCGCCGTCGATGCCGGGGTGACCTTCCTCGACACGGCCGACGTGTACGGCGACGGGCGCAGCGAGCAGCTCATCGGACGGCTGCTCGCCGAGCGCGGGCCGCAGGCCGGGCTGACCGTCGCGACCAAGATGGGGCGGCGCGCCTCGCCGCACGCCGCCGAGGCGTACACGCTCGACGCGTTCCGCGCCTGGACGGACCGCTCGCGGGCCAACCTCGGCGTGGACACCCTCGACCTCGTCCAGCTGCACTGCCCGCCGTCCGAGGTCTTCGGGCGGGATGCGACCTACGACGCGCTCGACGTGCTCGTCGAGGAGGGGCGGGTCGCCGCGTACGGCGTCTCCGTGGAGACGGTCGATGAGGCACTGACCGCGATCGCACGGCCCGGGGTCGCCACCGTGCAGATCATCCTCAACGTGTTCCGTCGCAAGCCGCTCGAGCGCGTGCTGCCCGCAGCGGTGGCCGCGGGGGTGGGGATCATCGCCCGGGTCCCGTTGGCCAGCGGCCTGCTCACCGGGAAGTTCGACGCGAGCACGACGTTCGCCGCGGACGACCACCGGCTCTACAACCGGGCCGGGGCCTTCTTCGACGTGGGCGAGACGTTCGCGGGGGTGCCGTACGACGTCGGCGTCGCCGCGGCGCAGGAGGTCGCGCGGTTCACCCCGGCCGGCGCGACGACGGCCCAGCTCGCGCTGCGCTGGATCATCGACCAGCCCGGGGTCACGACGGTCATCCCCGGTGCGAGCCGGCCGGAGCAGGCGCTCGCCAACGCGGGTGCAGCGGCGCTCGCGCCGCTGGACGACGCGGTGCTCGACGCGCTGCGGGCCGTGTACGACGCGCGCATCCGGGGGCACGTGCACGCCCGCTGGTGAGCGCGGCCCGGGCTCAGCCCGGCTCGCGCCGCTCCATCGCCTGGACGTCGGCGCGGGCCTCGACCACCCGCATCGGCGCCGCGGCGTCGTCCGGCCCCGAGACCGCGAGCTCGAGCGTCACCGGGAAGTGCAGCGGTGCCGGGCCGAAAGCGCGCTGCGCGCCCACGATGACCGTTCGGCCCAGCGCCCGGGCGCCGGTGACGCCGATGACGGCGCCGATCCCGAACGGTGCCAGCCGGCCCAGCGCCAGCGCGCCCTGACGGCTCGCCTGACGGCGCAGGATCCGCCGGGTCAGCGCGGAGTTGACCTGCTTGATGGTGGACGTCGGCATGTTGACCAGCAGCGTGCGGGCCCAGGCCTTGGTACCCAGGCCGGTCTGGGTGCCGACCAGGCGGGCGCCCTGCTCGCCGAGCACCGTCGCGAGCAGCAGCGTGCGACGTCGGGCCGTCTCCTCCACCGCGATGCCGTGCACGTCCGCGACGGCGAGGGCGTAGGCCGACGACGCCGCGAAGAAGGTCGCGATCTCGCTGGTGGTCAGGGCGACGCCCACGCCGGTGCCGATCGCCGGGGCAGCCGCCGCGGCGCCCACGGCACCCCCGGACGTCGCGACCGCGAGCAGGTACTGGCGCTCGAGGAGCCGGATGATCTGCTCCGGGGACGCGTGCGGGTTGCGTGCGCGCAGGCGGTCGACGTGGGTGTGGATGACGCTCGACGGGATCGCCACGGCCTTGTCGAGCAGTGCGTCGACGAGGCCGATGCCGGTGACGCCGGGGTTGGCGGGGGTCGTCGGGACCGTGGGGTCCACGGGGGGCGGGGGCGGCGAGCCGGTCAGGGGGCCGACCGTCTGCGGGG
>NZ_DAORSQ010000060.1:0-16911 GCF_035443605.1 Actinotalea sp.
TGGCCAAGACCGGCAAGGTCACCGTGGACCCGGGGTTCATGAACACCGCGTCGTGCGAGTCGGCCATCACCTACATCGACGGCGACAAGGGCGTGCTGCTCTACCGCGGCTACCCCATCGACCAGCTCGCCGAGAAGTCGTCCTTCCTCGAGGTCGCGTACCTGCTCACGCACGGCGACCTGCCGCGGCCCGCGCAGCTGGACCAGTGGGTCGAGCGCGTCGAGCGGCACACCCACCTGCACGACAACTTCAAGGCCCTCATCGGCGCGTTCCCGACCAACGCCCACCCCATGGCGGTGCTGTCCAGCGCCGTCTCGGCGCTGCCCGGGTACTACCCCGAGAGCGTCGACCCGTTCGACCCGGCGACCGTCGAGCTCGCCACGGTGCTGCTGCTCGCCAAGGCGCCCACCATCGCCGCCTACGCGCACCGCCGCGCCGCGGGCCAGAACATGATCGGGCCGGACAAGGGGCGCGGCTACGTCGCGGACTTCCTGCGGATGTCCTTCCAGCCGACCAACCGGACGTTCGACGTCGACCCGGTGATGGCCAAGGCGCTCGACGTCCTGCTGCTGCTGCACGCGGACCACGAGCAGAACTGCTCCACCTCGACGGTGCGGATCGTCGGCTCGAGCCACGCGAACCTCTACGCCTCGGTCTCGGCCGGCATCAACGCGCTGTCCGGACCGCTGCACGGCGGCGCCAACGAGGCCGTGCTCCAGATGCTCACCGAGATCCAGGCCTCGGGCGGCGACGCCACGGCGTTCATGACGAAGGTCAAGAACAAGGAGGCCGGGATCCGGCTCATGGGGTTCGGCCACCGGGTCTACAAGAACTACGACCCGCGCGCGACCATCGTCAAGAAGCAGGCCGACCAGGTGCTCTCGGCGCTGGGCAAGCGCGACGAGATGCTCGACATCGCGATGCGCCTCGAGGAGATCGCGCTGCACGACGACTACTTCATCGAGCGCAAGCTCTACCCCAACGTCGACTTCTACACCGGCCTCATCTACCAGGCCATGGGCTTCCCGACCCGCATGTTCACCCCGCTGTTCGCGGTGGGTCGGATGCCCGGCTGGATCGCCCAGTGGCGCGAGATGATGGTCGACCCGGCGACCAAGATCGGCCGTCCACGGCAGATCTACACGGGGCCGACGACGCGCGACTACGTGCCCGCGGCCCAGCGCTGAGCCCGGGGCGCCCGGCCCCACGCGCGACGATCAGCCGGCCAGGACGATCCGCACCTGCCCGACGACGGCGTCGGCTGCGGCCGACGCGTCGGCCGGCTGCCATGCGCCGTCGTCGCGCACCCAGGTGCGACCGGCGTGGCTGACCTCGACCACCTGCAGAGGCGAGGCGACGCTCACCGCCCAGTGCGCCACGACCCAGCCCATCCGGTCCAGGTCCGAGCCGTCGGCCGACATCGGGGAGGCGTCCACGAGCACGGCGCCGTCGTCCGTGATCGTCGTGGGCAGGGCGCCGAGGTCACGGACCAGGCGCGCCTGGACCGCAGCGGCGTCGCCGGCGCCGTCGGGTCCCGGCAACGTGCAGGTCACCGCTGCCGCGTCGTAGCCGTACATCGCCGACGCCCACGCCCGCGCCCGCGCCTCGTGCTGCGCGTAGGCCTCGGGGAAGCCCGAGCGCTGGACGGCCTGGGCTGCCTCCGTGATCGGCAGGTCCGCGAAGCCGTCCACCCGCACCAGGGCGTCGAAGAACGCGTTGGTCGAGAACACCGGGTCCATGATCTGCTCGACGGTGCCCCAGCCCTGTGACGGACGCTGCTGGAAGATGCCGACGGAGTCCCGGTCGCCGTGGTCGATGTTGCGCAGCTTGGACTCCTGCAGGCCCGTGGCCAGCGCGATCGTCGTCGCGCGCGCCGGCAGGCCGCGCTGCAGGCTGATCCCGGCGAGCAGGGCGGCCGTGTCGGCCTGGTCCGGCTCCAGGTACCAGTCGGTCCCCTCGAGGGACGCGGCGCAGCGCGCCAGGAGCGGGACGCGGTCGGCGGCGCCCAGCCACGCTGACACCGCCCAGCCGCCGGCGGCGACCACGACGAGGAAGCCGAGCATCAGGGTGACGGCGCGCAGGGCGCGGCGGCGCCGGCGGGCGGGGTGCGCCACGTCAGTTCGCGTGCAGCGCGGGGTTGAGCACGATCCCGTGCCCCTCGCGGGCGAGCACCTCGACCGCCCCGCTGACCGAGTTGCGGCGGAACAGCAGGCCGTCCTGCCCGGCGAGCTCGCGGGCCGCCACGACGGGCCGGCCCGGCTCCCCGACGACCGTCACCTTGGTGCCGGCCGTGACGTACAGGCCGGCCTCGACCACGCAGTCGTCGCCGAGCGGGATGCCCAGGCCGGCGTTGGCGCCGAGCAGCGAGCGCCGGCCCACCGAGATGACCTGGCGGCCCCCGCCCGACAGCGTGCCCATGATGGACGCGCCACCGCCGATGTCGCTGCCGTCGCCCACGACCACCCCGGCGGAGATCCGGCCCTCGACCATCGAGACGCCGAGCGTCCCGGCGTTGAAGTTGACGAAGCCCTCGTGCATGACCGTCGTGCCCGGGGCCAGGTGCGCGCCGAGGCGCACGCGGTCCGCGTCGGCGATCCGCACGCCCGAGGGCAGCACGTAGTCGACCATCCGGGGGAACTTGTCGACGCCGTGCACCGTGGGCGCACGGCCCGTCGCGAGCCGCAGCCGCAGCCGGGTGGCCTCGAAGTCCTCGACGGCGCACGGCCCGGCATCGGTCCACACGACCGTCGGCAGCACGCCGAAGATCCCGTCGAGGTCCAGGCCGTGCGGTGCGACGAGGCGGTGCGACAGCAGGTGCAGGCGCAGGTACGCGTCGGCCGTGTCCGACGGCGGCGCGTCGAGGTCGATCCGGGTGGTGACGACCTCGGTCCGCACCCCGCGCGCGTCGTCCGGACCCGCCAGGGCGGCCAGGGCCTGCGGGACGGGGGCGTCCGGGACGCCGAGCGCCGGTGCCGGGTACCAGACGTCGAGCACGGTCCCGGCTGCGCTCACGGTGGCCACGCCGTGGCCCCACGCGGTACGAGTCATGCGCGCAGCGTAACGAGCGCGCGGGCCCCGTCCCTGCGGCGTCCGGCCACCGGCCCACGGGCGGGCGGGTCGGTAGGGTCGGCCCGTGAGCCTCGACCTGCACGGTGACCTGGTGGACCTGACCCGGGCGGTGTGCGACATCCCGTCCGTCAGCGGCGACGAGCGCGCGCTCGCCGATGCGGTGGAGGTCGCCCTGCGTGCGTGCCCGCACCTGGAGGTGCTGCGGGACGGCGACGCCGTCGTCGCGCGGACCCACCTCGGCAGGGCCGAGCGCGTGGTCGTCGCCGGGCACCTGGACACCGTGCCCCTCGCCGGCAACCTGCCCAGCGAGCTGCGGGACGGGCCGGACGGGCCGGAGGTCTGGGGCCGTGGCACCGTCGACATGAAGGCCGGCGTCGCCGTGCAGCTGGCGCTCGCGGCCAGGCTGTCCGAGCCGACGCGCGACGTCACCTGGGTGTTCTACGACCAGGAGGAGGTCGCCAGCGAGCGCAACGGCCTGGGCCGGCTCGTGGCGCACCACCCCGAGTGGCTCGCCGCCGACTTCGCCGTGCTCGGCGAGCCGACGGCCGCGGGGATCGAGGGTGGCTGCAACGGGACGCTGCGGGTCGAGGTGCGGGTGCCCGGGACCGCGGCGCACTCGGCGCGGTCGTGGCTCGGGGTCAACGCCGTGCACGGCGCCGCCCCGGTGCTCGCCACCCTGGCCGCCTATGCCCCGCGCAGCGTCGAGGTGGACGGGCTCACCTACCGCGAGGGCCTCAACGCGGTGGGGATCCGCGGCGGGATCGCCGGCAACGTCATCCCCGACGAGTGCGTCGTGACGGTCAACTACCGCTTCGCCCCCGCGTGGAGCGAGGCCCAGGCGCTCGAGCACGTGCGCGAGGTCTTCGCCGGCCACGAGGTGACGGTCACGGACTCCGCCCCGGGCGCCCGCCCCGGCCTCACGCACCCCGCGGCGGCCCGCTTCGCCGCCGTCGTCGGGGACCTCACCGGGCGGCCGCCGACGGCCAAGCTCGGCTGGACCGATGTGGCCCGGTTCGCAACGCTGGGTGTCCCCGCGGTGAACTTCGGCCCCGGCGACCCCAACCTCGCGCACGCGGACGACGAGCGGTGCCCCGTGGCGCACCTGGCGGCCTGCTTCGACGGGCTGCGCGCCTGGTTGACCTCCTAGAGTTCTGGCCATGAGCGACCCCACCGGCGAGCGCCCGGCCAGCAACGGCTACCACAAGGGGCCGCTGCTGCTGCGTCGCGGCCAGGTCCCCGTGACCACCACCGACCAGCGTCTGCTCGCACGCGGGGGCGGCGACGCCGACTGGGTCCACGCCGACCCCTGGCGCGTGCTGCGCATCCAGAGCGAGTTCGTCGAGGGGTTCGGCGCCCTCGCCGAGGTCGGGCCGGCGGTGAGCGTCTTCGGCTCGGCCCGCACGAAGCCGGACGCGCCCGACTACCGGCGCGGGGTCGACGTCGGCCGCGGCCTGGCCGAGGCGGGGTTCGCCGTCATCACCGGTGGGGGGCCGGGGATCATGGAGGCCGCCAACCGTGGTGCCAGCGAGGCCGGCGGGCTGTCGATCGGCCTCGGGATCGAGCTGCCCTTCGAGCAGGGCATGAACCAGTGGGTCGACCTGGGCGTGCACTTCCGCTACTTCTTCGCCCGCAAGACGATGTTCGTCAAGTACGCGCAGGGCTTCGTGGTGCTGCCCGGCGGGTTCGGCACGTTCGACGAGCTCTTCGAGTCCCTCACGCTCGTGCAGACCCACAAGGTCACCGAGTTCCCCATCGTGCTGGTCGGCACCGCCTACTGGCAGGGGCTCATCGACTGGCTGCGCGGGCCCGTGCTCGAGGCCGGCACGATCAGCGCCACCGACCTCGACCTGATCCACCTGGTCGACGACCCCGCCGAGGCCGTGCGGATCGTGTGCGAGCGCGACGCGGAGCTGCGCGCCGAGGAGGAGGCAGCGGTCGCGGAGAACGCCGCTGCCGAGCAGGCGGCGGCCCGGGCCTCGCGTCGGGACTCCTTCCGCCCGTGAGCGCGCGCGTCGGGGTGCCGCCGCGGGGGGTGCCCCTGCGCCTGCGCGGCCGCGTGCTCGCACCCGACCGCCCCGCCGTCATGGCCGTCGTCAACCGCACGCCGGACTCGTTCTTCCCCGGTGCCAGAGCCGCCGACGACGACGCCGCGCTGCTGGCCGTGCGGCGCGCCGTCGACCATGGCGCGGACCTGGTGGACATCGGCGGCGTGCGGGCCGGCCGCGGACCCGAGGTGAGCCCGGGCGAGGAGATCGACCGCGTGCTGGGCCTGGTGCGGCGGGTGCGGGGCGCGTTCCCCGACCTCGCGATCAGCGTGGACACCTGGCGGGCCGAGGTGGCGCAGGCCGTGGCCCTGGCGGGCGCCGACCTGCTCAACGACACCTGGGCCGGCCACGACCCCGAGCTCGTCACGGTCGCGGCGGAGCACGGGCTCGGCATCGTGTGCTCGCACACCGGCGGTGTCGCGCCCCGCACCGACCCGCTGCGCCCGCAGTACCCGCTGCCCGCCGGCCGTCTCGCGGCCCGGGTCGCCGGCGTGGCCCAGCCCGAGCCGCTCGATGCGCTCGACGGCGTGCTCCTCGACGTGCTGGCGACCCTGGCCGCCGGCGCCCGGCGCGCGGTCGAGGCCGGGGTGGACCCGCAGGCCGTGCTGGTGGACCCCACGCACGACTTCGGCAAGAGCACCTGGCACTCCGTCCACCTCACGCGGCGCACGGCGGAGCTCACCGGGCTGCGCCACCCCGTCCTCATGGCGCTGAGCCGCAAGGACTTCGTCGGGGAGTCGCTCGGCCTGCCCGTCGACGACCGCCTCGAGGGCACCCTCGCCGCGACCGCGATCGCGGCATGGCAGGGCGCGACGGTCTTCCGGGTCCACGACGTGCTGGCCACCCGGCGCGTCGTGGAGATGGTGGCGGTGCTCCGCGGGGACAGCCCGCCGGCCGGCGCGACCCGCGGCCTGGCGTGAGCCGTCCCGGCCGGTGGCCCTGGTGGGTCCAGGTGCTCGCGGTGCACGCCACGGCCCGCGGCCTGAGCGCCGTGGTCTTCGTCCTCGTGGCCGGGACGCAGGCGGCGAGCGGCTGGACGGACGCGTCGCCGTCCTACCCGCAGTACACGGGGCTGATGTGGGACGCGAGCTGGTACCGCGCGATCGCGGAGCACGGCTACCCGTCGACGCTGCCGCGCGGCGACGGCGGTGCCGTCCTGCAGAACTCGTGGGCGTTCTACCCCCTGTTCCCGCTGCTCACGCGGCCCCTCCTCGCGGCGGGGCTGCCGTGGGAGGTGGCGGTGCCGACGCTCGCCGTCGTGCTGTCCGGCCTCGCGATGCTCGTGGTGCACCGCGTGCTCACCCACGCCATGGCGCAGCCGGCGGCGGGCGACCTCCCGGGCCGGGTGCGCCGCGCGGTGCCCCTCACCGGGGTCGCGCTGCTGGCCACGGCCGCGTCGGCCCCCGTGCTGCAGACCGCGTACACCGAGGCGTTGGCCCTGCTGCTGCTCGCCTCGGCGCTGTGGGCCCTGCAGCGCGAGCGGTACCTGCTGGCCGCCGCGCCGGTGCTGGCCCTCGGCCTGACGAGGGCCGTCGCCCTGCCGCTCGTCGTGGCGGTCCTCGCGCACGGCGTGGCGCGGTGGCGGCGGGACGGTGCGACCCGATGGCCCGCGCTCGCGGCGCTGGCCGCGGCCACCGTCGCCTCGGGGCTGGCGTGGCCGGCGGTCGCCGGGGTCGTCACCGGGGAGCCCACCGCCTTCACGGCCACCCAGTCGGCCTGGCGCGGGCGGGCCGCGGTCGTCCCCGTGCTGCCGTGGTTCGACGTCTCCCGGTGGCTCCTGGGCGACGTGGGCCCCGTGGCCGTCGTCCTCCTCGTGGCGATCGCCGTCGGGCTGCTCGCCGCGCGGCCGGTGCGCCGCCTCGGCGCCGAGCTGTGGGGCTGGACCGCGGGCTACCTCGGCTACCTGTTCGTCGCGGTCGAACCGGGGACCTCCCTGGGCCGGTTCGCCCTGCTCGCGTTCCCGGTGGTCGGCGCGCTGGCCCAACCGGCACTGGGTTCCCGCCACCCGCGCGCGGCCGTCGGGGCACTGGTGGTGCTGGGCGTTGTCGGGCAGGTGGCGTGGATCGGGCTCGTGTGGCGCCTGGTGCCGCCGGCCGGGTGGCCGCCGTGACCCCGTCCCGCAGCCCTGGCGCAGGTCAACGGTCCAGCCGGGCGCGCGGGTGAACTAGACTGAGCACGGACAACCGTCCCCTGAGCCCCCTGTGCCGCGCGCCTGGCGCGTGTCCGCAGGGATCGGGGTCGGGACACGAACTCGCAAGGAGGAGCACCCGTGGCAGCGATGAAGCCGAGGACCGGCGATGGGCCGCTCGAGGTCACCAAGGAGGGTCGCGGCATCGTCATGCGCGTCCCGCTGGAGGGTGGCGGCCGCCTGGTCGTCGAGCTCAACGCCACCGAGGCCGGCGAGCTCGGCGAGGCACTGACCTCCGTCGTCAGCTGAGCCGTGCCGGGTCCGGTCCGGCGCCGCCCGGTCGCGCGGCCTGACGCCGAGGTCGCCCCCCCAGCGCTGCCCGACGTCGTCGTGGCCAAGGGCGATGTCGCGACGTCGCCGCTGCTCACCGACGGGGTCGACGCGCTCGTCCTGCCCGTCGCGCCGCCCGCAGACGGTGAGCCGGAGGTCCAGCCTCGCACCGGGACCGCGGACGCCGCCGCTCGCTACGGCGTGGACCTGGCGGACCTCGCCGAGCGGCTGCACGTCACCGGTGCGGCCGGGGACGCCCAGACCGTCGAGCTGCCGCGACCGTCGGGTGCCGGCCGGGCCCTGCCGTGGGTGGGGCTGCCGCAGAGGATCGTGCTGGTCGGTGTCGGCGCGGGGACCCCGGCCGACCTGCGCCGCGCCGGCGCGGCGATCGCCAGGGCGACGCGCGGGCTGACCCGCGTGGCGACCACGGTCGCGGCCGACGGCGCGTCGGACGGCGTCCGGGCACTCGTCGAGGGCTACCTTCTCGGCGCCTACCGTCACCCGTCGCGGGCTACGGGGACGCCGCCCCCCGGGCCGGCCGGCTCGCTCGTGCTGCTCGGCCGCTACAGCCAGGCCGCGGTCGCGGCCGCGCGCACCGCGGCGACCGCGACGTGGACGGCTCGCGCCCTGACGGTCACCCCGTCGCAGACCAAGAACCCGGCCTGGCTCGCCGACCAGGCGGCACGGCTCGCCCGGCAGGCCGGGCTGGGCGTCGAGGTGCTCGGCGAGGCGGAGCTCGCCGCCCGGGGCTTCGGCGGCCTGCTGGCCGTCGGCGGCGGCTCGGCGAGCGGCCCGCGACTCGTCGTGGTCCGGTACGAGCCGCCGGCACCCGCCGGCCGGACGCGCGCCGCGGCACCGCGGCACGTCGTCCTCGTGGGCAAGGGCATCACGTACGACACGGGTGGGCTGTCGATCAAGCCGCGCGAGTCGATGGTCGCGATGAAGACCGACATGGCGGGCGCCGCCGTCGCGCTGGCGACCGTCATCGGTGCCGCGCAGTCCGGGGTGCGGCACCGGGTCACCGCCTTGCTGCCCCTCGCGGAGAACGCGGTCGGGGCCGGGTCCTACCGCCCCGGGGACGTGCTGCGGCTCTACGGCGGCACCACGGTCGAGGTGACGAACACCGATGCCGAGGGGCGCCTCGTGCTCGCGGACGCCCTGGCCCACGCCGACCTCGACCTCGACCCGGACGTCATCGTCGACGTCGCGACGCTGACGGGCGCCGCCACCCTGGCGCTGGGGCGCACCCACGCCGCGCTGCTCACCCCGGACGACCGCCTCGCGGCCGCGCTCGAGGACGCCGGCCAGGACGTCGGGGAGCTGCTCTGGCGGCTGCCGCTCGTACCGGAGTACCGCAGCGCGCTCGACTCGACCGTCGCCGACGTGCACCACGTCGCCGCGGACGGGTTCACGGGCGCGGGGGCGATCACGGCCGCGCTCTTCCTGCAGCGGTTCGTCGGCCGACGAAGCTGGGCGCACCTGGACATCGCCGGCCCGGCCCGCGCGGCGAAGGCGGCGCACGAGGTCCCGGAGGGTGCGACCGGGTTCGGCGCCCGGCTGCTGCTGCGCTGGCTCAGCCAGCTCGCGTAGGCGTGTGGCGGATCACTGCCGGCTCAGCGCCGTGACGCGAGCAGCAGGCCGTCGCCGGTGGGCACGAGGGCTGCCACGACGCGGTCGTCGTCCCGCAGCGACCGGGCGACCTCGCGCAGCGCGGTGGTGACCTCGTCGCGCCGGGCCGGGTCCGGCACCTTGTCCTCGCCGAGCGCATGGGCCAGGACGAGCAGGCCGCCGGGGCGCAGGAGGCGGAGGGCCTGCTCGACGTAGGCGGCGAGCTCGAGCGGGTCCGCGTCGGCCAGCACCATGTCGTAGGCGGCGTCGGTCAGGCGCGGCAGCACCTCGAGCGCGCGGCCCGTGATGGTCCGCGCGCGATGCGGTCGGATGCCCTCCTCGGCGAACGCGGCCTTGGCCGCGCGCTGGTGCTCCGCCTCGGTGTCGATGGTCGTCAGGACGCCGTCCGCGGCCATGCCGCGCAGCAGCCAGAGGCCGGAGACCCCGGCCCCCGTGCCGATCTCGACGACGGCCGCAGCCCTGGCCGCGGCCGCGAGGGTCTGCAGCAGGGCACCGGCGCCGGGGGACACGGCGCCGCAACCCAGCTCCTCGGCGCGATCGGTGGCGCGCAGCAGGACGTCGTCGAGCGGGTGGAAGTCCTCGCAGTGGGCCCAGCTCGCGGACTTGTCGGTGGAGATGGCGGCCTCCCGGGGCGCGTGGCGGTGCCCCGATGCTATCGCCCGGTGCCGCTCACCCGCGGGAGCCGTTCCGGGCACCCCCTCACCGTCGGGAGCCGGGCCAGGAGATCGTCCGGGAACACGCGGCAGCGCCCGGGCGTTGCACGGGTGCCACCGCCCTCCGGTCGGTGGCAGGGTCGTGGTCGTGCCACGGCTCACGGACCGCGGCGGACGACGACGGGGAGGCTCAGGTGCGGACGGCGATCGCACACGCCCCGGCGCTCCCGGCCGTCCCGGTGATCCCGGTCGGCGCAGCCACCCGGGCGGGGAGCGGTGCCGCGGACCTGCCGGTCGAGCCCGCGTGGGTGCCCCCGGCGTGGGAGCAGATCGTCACCGAGCACTCGGCGCGCGTGTACCGGCTCGCGTACCGGCTGACGGGCAACCAGCACGACGCCGAGGACCTCACCCAGGAGACGTTCGTCCGGGTGTTCCGCTCGCTGTCCACGTACACGCCGGGCACCTTCGAGGGCTGGCTGCACCGGATCACCACCAACCTGTTCCTCGACCAGGCGCGCCGCCGCACGCGCATCCGCATGGACCCGCTCGGGGACGATGCCGAGACGGTGCCCGGCGCCGCCGGGCTGGGCACCCCCGAGCGCGGTTTCGAGCACGCGAACCTCGACCACGACGTGCAGCGGGCGCTCGACGCGCTCTCGCCCGAGTTCCGTGCTGCCGTCGTGCTGTGCGACATCGAGGGGCTCTCGTACGAGGAGATCGCCGTGACCCTCGGGATCAAGCTGGGCACGGTCCGCTCACGGATCCATCGCGGCCGCGCCCTGCTGCGGGCCAGCCTCGCCCACCGCGCGCCGCACGACGCGCCGCTCGACGCTCCCTACGTCGCGCCCCACGTCGCACAGCGGGACGCGGGCGCCCGCCACGGGTCGCGTGCCGCCGTCGGCGCCGGGGGACCGGGGTGACCCACCTCGGCACCCAGGTCAGCGCGCTCGCCGACGGCCAGCTGGGACCGGCAGCGGCCGAGCGCGCGCTCGCCCACGTCGCGGCGTGCGCGGAGTGCGCTGCGGAGCTCGACGCGGCCAGGGCCGCCCGCCGCGCGATCGCGGCGGCCTTCGAGGTGCGGCCGACGGCGGACCTCACCGCGCGTCTCCTCGCGCTCGGCGCCGGCGCGCCAGCACCCGCCCCGGCCGACGACGACCGCCGCAGCCTGCCGTCGGTGGGCTCCGTCCCCCTGCCCGGGACGTCCCAGCGGCTGCCGTCCGGGTGCCTGCGCGGGGACCTGCCCCGCCGGCGCCCCGTCCCGTGGCGCTCCCTCGCCGCGGCGGGCGCCGGGCTCGGTCTGGCCGTCGTCGGGCTCTACGGGCTCGGCGCGCAGGCGACCGTGACGGCGCAGCGCCACCCCGCGCACGTGCTCACGGTGCTCGGTCGGGCTGGGGCGGCCGTGGCGGCGCAGGGCGCGGCGGCCGGTCAGCAGGCCGACGAGGCCGCGGCAGGCCCGCGAGCGACCCTCCTGGTCGGGGAGGGGGCGGCGACGGGGCCGTTCGCATCCGTCCTCACCGTGACCGCAGCTGGTGCCAGTGCCGCCGTCGTCGGCGATGCGGCGACCGGTGCGCAGGACCATGACGGCGGCGCCCCGGCCGGGGCGCGGGACCCTGCCGACGCCGTGGCCGCGTGGCTCGAGGAGCACCCCTGGGCCGCGCCCGTGGTGGTGCCCGACGGGTACGCCGTCGCGGCGGTCCGGGAGGACCCGGACGGGTACGACGGCCTGGAGGTCGACCTCGTCGGGCCGTCCGGGCTCATCGTGCTCACCCAGACGCACGGCTGCCTGGACCGCGCTCCGCTGCCCGAGCCGGTCCTCGTCGCGGAGCGCGCGGTGCACGTGCTGTCGAGCGCCCCGTGGCACGCCGTGTGGCAGTCGGGGGACGCGGTGGTCAGCGTCGCGGCAGAGGTGTCCTCGTGGGCCGCGCAGGACGTCGTGGGGTCCTATCCTGCTCAGGCGTACGACGACGGCGTCCCGGCCCGCATCGCGCGGGGCTGGCAGGTCCTGGCAGGAGTGTGGAGCGGCTCGTGAGCACGGAACCCGAGGGTGGCGGTCCCCTGAGCTTCGCCCCGCCCTTCGCACCGCCGCACCAGCCACCCGTCGCCCAGCCGGTGCCCGTGGCGCCGGGCGTGCCCGTGGCGCAGGCGGTGCCTGTCGTGCAGGCGGTCGGGGTGTCGCCGGTCGTCCCGGTGGCACCGCCGCAGGCCCTTCCCGCGTCCGACGCGTCGGGCGCCCCGCCGGCTCCCGACGTCCCTGTCGCCCCGACCCCTCCCGACGCGACGGTGCTCCCGCCCGGAGGCGACGCACCGCAGGCGGCGGCCGCGACCGACTGGCTGGCGAACTCCTGGGGCCAGCCGGTCGCGCCGCAGCGCACCCGGACCCGGCGGCGCGGCCCTGGAGCGCTGCTCACCACCCTCCTGCTCGTGCTCGCCCTCGTCTCGGGCGCCGTCGGCGGGGTGCTGGGCACGCGGCTGCTCGACGCGCGCCGCCCGGCCGATGCCGACCTGCCCGCCTCGTCCGGCCGCGACCCCGAGCTCGGCGAGCTCACGGGGGTGGCGGCGATCGCGGCGGACGTCCTGCCCAGCGTGGTCTCCATCGAGGTGCGCGGCAGCGCGGGCGAGGGCACCGGCTCGGGCTTCGTGCTGCGCGAGGACGGGTACATCCTCACCAACAACCACGTCGCGGCCGCCGACGTCGGCGCGGACGCGCGGATCGTCGTCGTGCTCGCCGACGGCTCCGAGGAGCCGGCCGAGGTGGTCGGCAAGACCTCGGACTACGACCTCGCCGTCCTCAAGATCGACCGGACCGGGTTGGTGCCCCTGGTGCTCGGGGACTCCGACGCGGTCGTCGTGGGAGACCCCGTCGTGGCCATCGGCGCACCGCTCGGCCTGCAGGGGACCGTGACGACCGGGATCGTCAGCGCGCTCAACCGGCCCGTGTCGGCGGGCAGCGCGACCCAGACAGCCTTCATCAACGCCATCCAGACCGATGCCGCGATCAACCCGGGGAACTCGGGCGGCCCGCTCGTCGACGCCGCGGGCGAGGTCATCGGGATCAACTCGGCGATCGCCCAGCCGCCGGGCCTGACCCAGAGCACCGGCAGCATCGGGCTGGGCTTCGCCATCCCGTCCAACCAGGCCCGGCGCACCGCGGAGCAGCTCATCGAGACCGGCACCGCGACGTACCCCGTCATCGGTGTGCTGCTCGACCCGACGTACACCGGCGAGGGCGTCCAGGTCACCACGGAGGCGCAGGACGGCCAGCAGCCCGTCACGCCGGGCGGGCCCGCGGACCTGGCCGGGATCGAGCCGGGCGACATCATCCTGGCGATCGACGGCCGCCCCGTCACGGACGCGGACGAGCTCATCGTCGCGATCCGCGCCCGCGCACCCGGCGACGCCGTCACCCTCGTGGTCCGCAGCGGCCAGGACGAGCGCGAGGTCCGCGTCGTCCTGGACGAGCTGGCCAGCGACTGACCGCGGATAGTCTGGCGCCGTGTTCGGGATCAACGGGGCCGAGTTCGCCGTCCTCGCGCTCATCGCCCTGATCGTCGTGGGCCCCGAACGGCTGCCCGCGTACGCCGAGCAGCTGGGCCGCTGGGTGCGGTCCCTGCGGGGCTTCCTCAGCACGGCCAAGGAGCGGGTCGCCGACGAGCTCGGCGAGGAGGCCACGGAGGTCGACTGGGCATCCCTCGACCCCCGGCGCTACGACCCCCGCAGGATCGTGCGCGAGGCGCTGCTCGACGAGCCCGTCGCGGCCCGCCCAGGGCCCATCACGCCCGGGGCGCGGCGGTACACGACCGCGCGGGCGGCGGGGGCGGCGGGCGCTGGGGGCGCAGGGGGTCTGGCCGGTGCGGCGGGTGCCGCGCACGGCGTCGGCCCGGGGGGTCCCGAGGCGCCGTCGGGCGAGGACCTCCCCGCGCCGTTCGACGACGAGGCGACCTGACGCCGGTTCGAGCCGGCCCGCCGGACCTGCCAGAATGCTCGTCATGCCGACGACGTCCCAGCCCCGACGCCCGCGCATCTTCTCCGGGATGCAGCCGACCTCGGACTCCCTGCACCTGGGGAACTACCTGGGCGCGTTGACGAGCTGGGTGGCCCTGCAGGACGACTTCGAGGCGATCTACTGCGTCGTGGACCTGCACGCCCTCACGGTGGCGCCGGACCCGAAGGCGCTGCGCGAGCGGACACGCCGGACGGCGGCGCAGTACCTCGCCGCGGGCGTCGACCCGGCGCGGTCGGTGCTCTTCGCCCAGAGCCACCTGCCGGAGCACACCGAGCTCGCCTGGGTGCTCTCGTGCCACCTGGGGTTCGGCGAGGCGTCGCGCATGACGCAGTTCAAGGACAAGTCCGCCAAGCTCGGTGCCGAGGGCACGAACGTCGGGCTCTTCACCTACCCCGTGCTCATGGCCGCGGACATCCTGCTCTACGACACGGCCCTCGTGCCCGTCGGCGAGGACCAGCGCCAGCACCTGGAGATCACGCGGGACCTCGCGCAGCGGATGAACGCGCGGTTCGGCCGGACGTTCGTGGTGCCCGAGGTGCACATCGTCAGGGCCACCGCGAAGATCTTCGACCTGCAGGAGCCGACGTCGAAGATGAGCAAGTCGGCGTCCTCGCCCCACGGCCTCATCGAGCTGCTGGACGACCCGAAGGTCGTCGCCAAGCGCATCCGGTCCGCGGTGACCGACGCCGAGCGGGAGATCCGCTTCGACCCGGCAGCCAAGCCGGGCATCTCGAACCTCCTGACGATCCACTCGGCGCTGTCCGGGCGTGCGATCCCTGACCTTGTCGCGGACTACGAGGGCAAGGGGTACGGCGACCTCAAGAAGGACCTCGCGGACGTCGTCGTCGACTTCCTCACGCCGTACCAGGCGAGGGTGCACGAGTACCTCGACAGCCCGGACCTCCTCGACGACGTCCTCGCCGAGGGCGCCGAGCGCGCGCGGGCGATCGCCGGGCCGACGCTGGCGCGGGTCTACGACCGGATCGGGCTGCTGCCCCCGCGGAGGGCACGGGCGTGAGGCTCCCCGACCGGGTGGGCGACCAGGTGCGGATCGGCGTCGCGCTGTCCGTGCCCGAGCCGTACGGGACGGTGCTGCAGACGGCACGGCAGCACGCCGGCGACCCGTTCGCCGAGTCCATCCCGCCGCACGTCACCCTCCTGGGTCCGACGGTGCTCGAGCCCGACCACGTCGACCACGTGGTCACCCACCTGACGGCGGTGGCCGCCGGCCACCGCCCCTTCACCCTGCACCTGCGCGGCACGGGCACGTTCCGGCCCGTGTCGTCCGTGGTGTTCGTCCAGGTGGTCGAGGGGATCGCCGAGTGCGAGATGCTCGAGCGCGACATCCGCACCGGCCCGCTCGCCCAGCCTCTGCGCTTCAACTACCACCCGCACGTCACGGTGGCGCACGACGTGCCAGAGGACTCCCTCGACTGGGCCTTCGACACGCTCGCCGGCTTCGAGGCCCGCTTCCTCGTCCCGAGCCTGCAGATCTTCGAGCACGGCGACGACGGCGTGTGGCGGGTGGCCCGGGACGTCCCCTTCTCCGCGGCCTGAGGGTCGGTCGCGGAGGGCCCCGTGAGGGCCCCGTGAGGGCCCCGTGACGCGGAGGCTTCCCCGCCTGGTGCGGAGCGTTCCGAGCTCGTGCGGAGGGTTCCGGCCGCATGTGGAGCGTTCCGGACCTCGTGCGGAGTGTTCCGGCCGCATGTGGAGCGTCGAGGTGCGACTCGCCGGTGTGTCGCGACCGGAACGCTCCACGCGCGGGTGTGGCCACGCTCCACCGCGACGACCTCGAGGAGTCGTCCACAGGTCCCCTGGCCCGCGCGAGCATCCACCGGCCTGAGGGGCCGCCCGACGACGCGCTGCGGCGCTGGTCGAGGCTCTCCAGGTGAACGACGTCGCACCGCTCCCAGGCTCCCTGCTCACGCGGGATGCGCCGGCGCACGGGGTCGGGCGCGCCGTGCTTCGGACGGGCGAGTTCGAGCGGGTCCGCAGAGGAGTCTGGGTCCCCGGTGGCCTCGACCTCAGCGACGCCGACGTCCGGATCTCCGCCGTCGCCGCGCAGCTGCCGCCGCACGCTGCCATCGGTGGCTGGTCCGCCGCGCGGTTGCACGAGCGGGCGGTCGTCGTGGACGACCTCGAGGTCTTCGACGGGGGCAGACGGTGGGAGGAGGGACCCTCGGTGGCGCCTGGCGGTGTGGCGCGAGTCGTCGTCTGCTCGGCTCGGGACAGCAGGATGGTGCTTCGCCCGGACGTCCGGGTCTTTCGCAGCCCGGCGGTCGACCGCGAGCGCACGCTGCTCGCAGGAGTCGCGGTGACGAGCGGCCCGCGGACGGCCTTCGACCTCGCGCGGTTGCTGCCGATGCACCGGGCGGTCGTCGCCCTCGACCGGCTGCTGCACCTCGGCGTCGTGGATCCCGCCGAGCTCGCCGACCTCCTGGTGATCCATCGGCGCGGGGTCGGCCTCCCTGCCGCGCGGCGCGCGATGACGCTGGCCGACGGCGGCGCCGAGTCGCCCCAGGAGAGCCTCATGCGGTTGGCCTGGGTCGGCGCCGGGCTTCCGCGGCCCTCGTGCAACCCGGTGGTGCGGGACCCCGGGGGGCGCTTCGTCGCACGCGTCGACCTGATCGACGGTACTGCCGGTGTTGTCGGCGAGTACGACGGCGCCGTTCACGCCGATGCCGAACGACGGAGCCGGGACACGCGCCGCCAGGAGGAGCTCGAAGCACTGGGACTGTTGGTCGTGCGGGCGACGGCCGCCGACCTCACATCCGATGGCCACGGCATCCGACTGGCGGCGCGGCTCAGGTCTGCCTACCAGCGCGCAGCGCGGCGCCCGCCGGAACGGCGCAGGTGGGTGGTCGCCGCGTGACGCGCGGACTGGTGCATCACCGCGCCGCCCCGAACCCGCACCCGACGCCTCTGCTCGCCGCGTGAACGAGCGCGGAGCGTCGTGGCGCGACACGCCGGCGTGTCAAAGCCGGGTCGCTCCGCTTCAGGGCGGAGCCCTCCGCGCTGGGGTGGGAACGCTCCGCAGGGGGGCGGAGCCCTCCG
>NZ_DAORSQ010000061.1:0-16815 GCF_035443605.1 Actinotalea sp.
CGCTCGGCGAGGACGGCGACAGCGAGTTCGGCGACCTCATCGAGGACTCCGAGGCCGTGGTGCCCGCCGACGCCGTGAGCTTCACGCTCCTGCAGGAGCAGCTGCACCAGGTGCTGGACACGCTCTCCGAGCGCGAGGCGGGCGTCGTGTCCATGCGGTTCGGCCTCACCGACGGCCAGCCGAAGACCCTCGACGAGATCGGCAAGGTCTACGGCGTGACGCGCGAGCGGATCCGCCAGATCGAGTCCAAGACGATGTCGAAGCTGCGCCACCCGAGCCGCTCGCAGGTGCTGCGGGACTACCTGGACTGAGCGCCCGCTCACCATGCGGCGCGCCGTGTGCGTGCCCTCGGGGCCCCGCTGACCTGCGAGGACGTCGCCCGTTCCCCTGTCGTGGGGCCCCCGGGAGGAGCACAATGGAGTCATGCCGGTCAAGGCGAACGTCGTCCTGACAACTGCGGTCGGCGTCATCGCCGCCGTGGCTGCCGTCGCTGCTGTCGTCGCGGTCCAGCGGGACCCCGTGGCGCTCGATCCCGGGTCGCCCGAGGCGACCGTGCAGGCCTACCTCGGCGCGATCGCGGCAGACGACTACCCCGCCGCCATCGACCAGCTGGCCCAGGACTCCACCTGTGGCCTCCAGGACCTCGTCGCCGCCTACCTGCCCGAGTCGCTCGAGGTGGTCCTCACGGACTCCGAGATCGACGGCAGCGAGGCTGTCGTCACCGTCGAGGTCACCGAGATCCACGGCGAGGGGCCCTTCGACTCCTCCGGCTACGCGCACACCGAGACCCTGCTGCTGCGCGAGGAGGGCGGGCTCTGGCGGCTCACGGGATCCCCGTGGCCGATGTACGGCTGCTCGGGAGGCACCAAGTGATCATCGGCCTGGTCTCGTTGCTCGTCTCGATCGCGCTCCCGATCGTCGTGGTCGTCATGGTCGTCCGATACGTCAACGGGCGGCAGGCCGGGCGCGTCGGCGACGGCCACGGGGTGCGCCGGTTCTTCCAGTACGTCCTGCTTTTCGGCCTGCTCGTGGTGGCCGTCATGGGCATGGTCGACCTGCTCGGCCAGCTCTTCGCACGCGAGACCATCGTCGGCGGTGGCGACGACCTCGCCCGCGCCCTCACCTTCGTGCTCGTCGGCATCCCGATCTTCCTCGTCCTGGCGGCATGGACGCGCCGCACCCACCGCGCCGACCCGGGTGAGGCCCGCTCGCTCGGCTGGGCGGCGTACCTGACGCTCGCGGGGCTCACCGCGGCCGTGGTGAGCGCCACCGCGGTGTACGACGTCGTCGCGGCCGCCCTGGTCGACCAGCGCTTCGACGGTGCGGCACTGGTCCGCCTCGTGGTGTGGGGCGGGGTCTGGGCCGCGCACCGGGTGCTCGGCGAGCGCACGCTGCCCCCGTCGCACCGGGTGCTGCACGTGCTGCTCGGCTCGCTCATCGGCCTGGGGACCTCGATCGTCGGCCTGGTGGCGCTGCTCGCCGCCGCGATCGACGCGCTCGCCGTCCCGCAGCCCGACGTCATCGTGGGCACCGGGGCCGGCCTGGGGTACGCCGCTGCCGTGCTCGCCGCCGGCGTGCCACTGTGGGTCGCGTACTGGCTGCTGCGCCTCGGCCGGACGCCGGGCACTGCCCTGTGGCTGGCCTACGTCCTCGTGGTGGGGGTCGGGGTCTCCACCGTGATGACGGTCGCCGGGGCCAGCGTGGTGCTGTACCGCGTGCTGGTGTGGTTCCTCGGCGACCCGCCGACCACGGACCCGGCCGCCTACCTCCAGGGCACCACCGCGGCGATCGCCGTGGCGGTGGTCGGTGCGATCAGCTGGTGGTACCACCGCGAGCTGCTGGCCGACCACGCGGTGGCGGAGCGCACCGAGGTCACCCGGATCTACGAGTACCTGCTGTCCGCCGTGGCGCTGCTCGCCGCGGCCGTCGGCGTGGCGCTCGTCGTCGTGGCCCTCGTGCAGGCCGTCGCCCCGGCGTCCGGCCTCATCGTCACGACGTCGGTCGTCAACGCCGTGCTGGCCGCCGTGACCCTGCTGGTCGTCGGGGGGCCGCTGTGGTGGGCCTACTGGCGGCGCATCGAGCGCGCGGCGACCGCGGATCCCGTGGGCGAGGCGACGTCGCCCACCCGCCGGGTGTACCTCTTCGTCCTGTTCGGCGTCGCGGGTGTCGTGGCCGTGGTCGTCGTGCTCGTCGCCGTGTTCGTCCTCATCGAGGACGCCCTCGGCGACGGGATCGGGGCGGCGACCCTGCGCGACATGCGCGTGCCGCTGGGCATGCTCCTCGCCGCCGGGGCAATCTCCGGGTACCACTGGCTGGTCTACCGCGCCGATCGTCGGCTCACGCCGTCCGCGCCAGAGCGGCGCGGTCCGCGGCAGGTGCTGCTCGTCGGGCCGCGCGACGACGCACTCGCGGACGCCGTGCGGCGGGCGACCGGCGCACGGGTCGAGGGCTGGGTGGCCGACGGTCCGCCGTGGCAGGCCGACGTGGTGCTGGCGGCGCTCGCCGCCGCCTCCCAGGAGCAGGTGCTCGTGGTGTCCGGTGCAGGGGGGACCCAGGTGGTCGGGGCCGGGGCGCAGCTCAGGCCCGCCATGCCCGGCACGCCCGTCGGTGCGGGGGCGTCAGCCGCCGACGCCGGCGATCACCGCGACCAGCCACGTGCCGGCGGCGAGCAGGGCTAGGCCGAGCTCGAGCAGCATCCCGAGTCCGGTCGCCTTGAGCGCGACCCAGGCCGAGTCGCGCGCCCGCGCCACGTCCCGCAGCCGCAGGTACTCCATGCCGAACAGGCCGAGCGGGAAGAAGAGCAGCAGGCCGACGACCGGCACCAGGAAGAACCCGACGATGCCCACGAGGCCCGCCACCAGCAGCGAGGTGCGCGGCACGCCGGCGGCGGCGACGCGACGGCCGGCCACCACGTAGGTCACCACCGCACCGACGGCGAGCAGCACGGCAGCGACGGCGAAGACCGCCCACGCGCCGGGCGTGCCGGCGCCGAACGCCCAGACGAGGACGGCGACGCCGATGAGCAGGGAGCCCGGCAGTGCTGGCACGACGATCCCGACGAGTCCGACGAGGATCGCCAGCCCGACGAGCAGGGTCAACGCGTCGACGGGGTCACCTCGGTGAGGGGTCGGGGCATCGGGTCAACGCAGCTGGCCTGACCGCAGCGGGCCTGACCGCAGCGCGGCCTCACCGCAGCGCGGCGCCGTGCTCCTCGGCCAGCCGGTCCGTCTCGTCCTGGACGTGCACGGCGACGTCGGCGAGGGCCGAGGCGTGGCGCCGGGCGTGGTGGCCGCAGAAGAGCAGCTCACCGGTGGGCAGGACGACCCGGAGGTACGCCTGCGCACCGCAGCGGTCGCAGCGGTCGGCTGCGGTCAACGGGGAGGTCGTCGTCGTGGTCACCTCTCCATGTAACCATCCGCGGGCCGTAACGGCGCTACCGCGAGCGGGTGGTTCGCTCACCGCGTAGTCGGCCGGTCGGGCCCGAGAAGCCCGAGCAGGGGTGCGCGGAGAGCCTGCCGGGGTGTGTCACCGACGACGTCTACGCTCGGGCACCGTGACCAGCACGCTGTCCGAGTCGAGCTACACCGCCCGCCACCTGTCCGTCCTCGAGGGACTCGAGGCGGTGCGCAAGCGTCCCGGCATGTACATCGGCACCACCGACTCGCGCGGGCTCATGCACTGCCTGTGGGAGATCATCGACAACGCCGTCGACGAGGCGCTGGGCGGGCACTGCACCCGGATCGACGTCGTGCTCCACGCGGACTCCTCGGTCGAGGTGCGCGACGACGGCCGCGGCATCCCCGTGGACGTCGAGCCGAAGACGGGGCTGTCCGGCGTCGAGGTGGTCTTCACCAAGCTGCACGCCGGCGGCAAGTTCGGCGGCGGCTCGTACGCGGCGTCGGGCGGGCTGCACGGGGTGGGCGCGAGCGTCGTCAACGCGCTCTCGGCGCGGCTGGACGTCGACGTCGACCGCGGTGGCAAGACCCACCGGATGACCTTCCACCGGGGCGAGCCCGGGACGTTCGCCGACCGCGGCACGCCCAGCCCCGAGTCCCCGTTCAGCCCGTTCGTCGACGCGTCGGAGCTGAGGGTCGTCGGCAAGGTGGCCCGCGGCCGCACCGGGACGCGCGTGCGGTACTGGGCGGACCCGCAGGTCTTCCCCAGGACGGCCGTGTTCTCCTACGACGAGCTCGTGGCCCGCGTGCGCCAGACGACGTTCCTCGTGCCGGGGCTCAAGGTCTCCGTGCGCGACGAGCGCGGGCTGCCGGGCACGCCTGGCGCAGACGGCCCGCACGAGGAGACCTTCGTGCACCACGGCGGCACCGTCGACTTCGTCGACTTCCTCGCTCCGGACGCCCCGCTGACCGACACCTGGCGGCTGACCGGCACCGGCAGCTTCACCGAGACGGTCCCCGTGCTTGACGGTCGCGGCCACCTCGTCTCGCAGGAGGTCGCGCGCGAGTGCGAGGTCGATGTCGCGCTGCGCTGGGGCACGGGGTACGAGACGGAGATGCGCACCTTCGTCAACATCATCTCCACGCCCAAGGGCGGCACGCACCTGGCGGGCCTGGAGCAGGCGCTCGTCAAGACCCTGCGCAAGCAGATCGAGCTCAACGCCCGCCGGCTGAAGATCACCGCCAAGGACCAGGGCGACCGCATCGAGAAGGACGACATCCTCGCGGGCCTCACGGCCGTGCTCACGGTGCGCCTCGCCGAGCCGCAGTTCGAGGGCCAGACCAAGGAGGTGCTCGGCACCGGCCCCGTGCGCGGCATCGTCGCCAAGGTGGTCGAGACCGAGCTCACCGCGCTGCTCACCTCGCCCAAGCGGGACCTCAAGACCCAGGCCTCGCTGGTCCTCGACAAGGTGGTCGCGGAGATGCGCGCGCGCCACTCCGCACGCAAGCAGAAGGAGATCTCCCGGCGCAAGAACGCGCTGGAGACCTCCGCGCTGCCGGCCAAGCTCGCCGACTGCCGCAGCGACGACGTCGAGCGCAGCGAGCTCTTCATCGTCGAGGGGGACAGCGCGCTGGGCACGGCCAAGCTCGCGCGGTCCTCCGACTTCCAGGCCCTGCTGCCCATCCGCGGCAAGATCCTCAACGTCCAGAAGGCGTCGATCTCCGACATGCTGCGCAACGCGGAGTGCGCAGCCATCATCCAGGTGATCGGCGCAGGCTCGGGGCGCAGCTTCGACCTCGAGGGGGCGCGCTACGGCAAGGTGGTGCTGATGACCGATGCCGACGTCGACGGCGCGCACATCCGGACGTTGCTGCTGACGCTCTTCTTCCGCTACATGCGCCCCCTGGTGGACGCCGGTCGAGTGTTCGCCGCGGTCCCGCCGCTGCACCGGGTGGAGCTCGTCGGCGCCGGCTCGCGGGTCAGCGAGTACATCTACACCTACTCGGAGGCCGAGCTCACCGCCACGCTGCGCCGGCTCGACAAGGCAGGCAAGCGCTACAAGCCCGACATCCAGCGCTACAAGGGCCTGGGGGAGATGGACGCCGACCAGCTGGCCGAGACGACCATGGACCCGCGCCACCGCACGCTGCGCCGGGTGACCGCCGACCACGCCGCCGCCGCCGAGAACGTCTTCGAGCTGCTCATGGGCTCCGAGGTCGCGCCGCGCCGCGACTTCATCGTCGCCGGCGCCGGGCAGCTCGACCGGGCCCACATCGACGCGTGAGCCCGCGCACCCCACGGTCCCCGGCGACCCGCCGATCGCCTAGGTTGGTCCCGTGAGCACGCCAGAGCCGATCGCCGTCCGGGCCGATGCGCCCGCGGTGCTCGACCTGCCGCCGGCCCACCTCGAGCTCACCTGGCGACCGCTCCAGGCGCGCGACGCCGAGGAGCTCTTCGCCCTCATCCAGGCGGTCGAGGACGCAGACCGGGCCCCGCAGCGCACCTCGGCCGCCGAGGTCGCCGAGATGTTCGAGGGCAGCTGGAAGGACCTCCAGGCCGACACCCTCGGTGGCTACGACGCCGCCGGCACCCTGCGGGCCTACGCGTTCGTCGAGGTGAGGCCGGGCGACAGCCGCACGGTCCGCGCCTTCCTGTCCGGCGGGGTCCACCCCGCGTGGCGCGGTCGTGGCCTGGGCCGGGCGGTGCTGGCCTGGACCGAGGGTCGCGGGCGCCAGAAGCTCGCCGAGTCGGGCAAGGACCTCCCGGCCCGCCTGGCGACGTTCGTCGACGAGCAGGCGCGCGACCACCGCCGGCTCTACGCCGCAGCGGGCTTCAGTCCCATCCGCTGGTACACCGACATGCGGCGCGACCTCGCGCTCGAGGTGCCGCGGATCGCCGTGCCCCGCGGCGTGCAGGTGGTCCGCTGGACCCCGGAGCTCGACGACGCCACCCGCGCGGCGCACAACGCCGCCTTCACCGACCACTGGGGGACCGAGCCGCAGACCGCCGAGTCGTGGCGCCACGAGGCGCACTTCGCGCCCTCGTGGAGCTTCGTCGCCCTGGACCGCAGCGCGGCAGAGCCGACGGTCGTCGGATACCTGCTGTCCTCGCGCTACGAGCAGGACTGGGCCGTCCAGGGCTACACCTGCGGGTACACGGACCTGCTGGGCGTGCGCCGCGAGTGGCGCGGCCAGGGGCTCGCCGGGGTGCTGCTCGCACGGGCGATGAACGCGTACAAGCGCAGCCGCATGCAGTACGCGTGCCTCGGGGTCGACACCGCCAACCCGACCGGCGCGCACGGCCTGTACAGCCGGATGGGCTACGAGGCCACGCACGGCTCGGTGCTCTACAGCGTCGAGATCTGACCCGCGGGCCCCGTGGGCACCGTCAGCCGACGGCGTGCACCGGTGCCGCGAGCGGGGTCCCCGAGCCGTCCCGGCGCGGGTCGGCCGGCGGCAGGTCGATCCGCTGGCCGGCCGAGCCGGCGGCCCTGGCGGGGGCCGGACCCACCCAGGCCAGCAGCAGCGAGTCCTCCCCGCGCAGGAAGCGCTGGGCACGCACGCCGCCGGTCGCGCGGCCCTTGCCGGGGTAGACGGCGAACGGCGAGACCTTGGCCGAGCCCGGCTGGGTGCCCGGCAGCGCATCCCCAGCGCCGGCGATCGTCACGACCACCGCGCCGCCCGGCGCGCCGTCCGCCGTCGCGGCGATCACGGCGGGCAGGGAGCCGAAGAACACCGCACGCGCACCCGCCGCGAGGCTGATCCCCGCCATGCCGCCGGCCGGGCGGCCCTGCGGGCGCACGGCCGAGGCGGGGAAGTGCAGCAGCTGGGCGTCGGAGGAGACGAAGACGAGCTCGTCGTCCTCGGCAACGCTCACCGCGCCGACCACCTCGTCGCCGGCCTTGAGCCCGATGACCTCCCAGGCGTCCCGGTTCGGCGCGGCCTCGGCCGCGACGCGCTTGACCACGCCGCCGGCCGTTCCCAGCGCGAGCGTCGGGGCGTCGGCGCCCAGTCCCACCAGGGCCAGCACTCGCTCACCCGGCTCCAGGGCGAGGACCTCGCCGAGCGGTACGCCCCCGGACAGGCTGGGCGGACCGTCGGTGGGCGGCAGGGTGGGCAGGTCGAGCACCGGCAGGCGCAGCACGCGGCCGCGCGACGTCACGGCGCCGATCTCCGCGCGCGTGGACGTCGCGAGCGTCGAGGCGACGACGTCGTGCGCCGAGCGCCGCCCGTCCCGCAGGGGTGCGACGTCGTCGGACGTGCGGGCCAGCAGCCCCGTGCCGGACAGCAGCGCCCAGCAGGGCGCGTCGACGATCTCCAGTGGGGTTGCCCCCGCCCGGGGCGCCGGGGCACCCACCACGCCGGCACCGCCCGCATGCTCCAGCAGGATGGTGCGCCGGGGCGTCCCGAAGGTGCGCGCGACGTCCGCCATCTCCTCGCTGACGACGGAACGCAGGCGCGCGTCGTCGCCCAGCACGGCCTCGAGCTCCGCGATCTGCGCGCGCAGCTCCTCCGACTCCTTCTCCAGCTCGATCCGGGAGAACTTGGTCAGCCGGCGCAGGCGCAGCTCGAGGATGTACTCGGCCTGGACCTGCGACAGGTCGAAGACGGTCTGCAGCCGCTCGCGAGCCGTCTCCGCGGTGTCCGACGCCCGGATCACCTGGATGACCTCGTCGATGTCGACGATCGCCACGAGCAGGCCCTCGACGAGGTGCAGCCGGGCGCGGCGCTGGGCCAGGCGGTGCTCGGAGCGGCGGCGGACCACCGTGAGCCGGTGCTCCACCCACACGACGAGCAGCTCGCGCAGGCCAAGGGTGCGGGGCTGTCCGTCGACGAGCGCCACGTTGTTGATGCCGAACGAGTCCTCCATCGGCGTGTAGCGGTAGAGCTGCTCGAGCACGGCGTCGGGGTTGAAGCCCGTCTTGACCTCGATGACCAGGCGCAGCCCGTGCTCGCGGTCCGTGAGGTCGAGCGCGTCGGAGATCCCGGAGAGCTTCTTGGACTGCACGCCCTCCTTGATCTTCTCGATGACCTTCTCCGGGCCCACGAGGTAGGGCAGCTCCGTGATGACGATGCCCTTGCGCTTGGCCGTGACGTTCTCCACCCGCGCCGTCGCCCGGGTGCGGAACGAGCCGCGCCCGGTGCGGTAGGCGTCCCGCACCCCGTCCAGCCCGACGATCTTCCCGCCGGTCGGCAGGTCGGGCCCGGGGACGAACCGCATGAGGTCCTCGAGCGTCGCGTCCGGGTGGGCCACCAGGTGCCGGGCCGCCGCGACGACCTCGACGAGGTTGTGCGGGGCCATGTTCGTCGCCATGCCCACGGCGATGCCGCTGGCGCCGTTGACCAGCAGGTTGGGGATCGCCGCCGGCAGCACCTCGGGCTGGGTGAGCTTGTTGTCGTAGTTCGGCACCAGGTCGACGACGTCCTCGTCGAGGCTCGCCACCATGGCCATCGCGGCGGCTGCGAGGCGGGCCTCGGTGTACCGGGGGGCCGCCGGGCCGTCGTCGAGCGAGCCGAAGTTGCCGTGGCCGTCGACCATCGGCAGCCGCAGCGAGAACGGCTGGGCCATCCGCACCATGGCGTCGTAGATGGCGGTGTCGCCGTGGGGGTGCAGCTTGCCCATCACCTCGCCGACCACGCGCGCGCACTTGACGTGGCTGCGGTCGGGCCGCAGGCCCATGTCGGCCATCTGGTAGAGGATCCGGCGCTGCACGGGCTTGAGGCCGTCCCGGGCGTCCGGCAGGGCGCGGGCGTAGATGACCGAGTACGCGTACTGGAGGAAGGAGCCCTCCATCTCCGCCGCGACGTCGATGTCGACGATCGTCTCGTGGACCTCCTCGGGGACCTCGGTGGGTCCGGTGCGGCGGGCCATCGGCGGGTGCGCTCCTCGGGATCGGTCTGCGGCGGGCGGCCCCGCCGTCCGCGGGGGCGCTCCATTGTCCCCGTCGGCCGCCGCCGGACCGCGGCGACGCGCCAGCGGCCGCCCGCCGGCACCCGCCCGCCGGCGGGCGGGCCGATAGCCTGGGCCGGTGGCTCCCGACGAGACCGTGAGCGGCTATCCCACCCGGTGGGAGGCCGACGTCGTCCTGCGCGACGGTGCCACGCTCCACGTGCGCCCCATCCGGCCCGGCGACGCCGCCGCGCTCCAGGAGTTCCACGTCGGCCAGTCGGAGCGCTCGATCTACTTCCGGTTCTTCGCGCCGCTCGAGCGCCTGCCGGACCGGGACCTCGCCCACTTCACGCACGTCGACCACGACGACCGCGTCGCTCTCGTTGCGGTCTCTGGCGACGAGGTCGAGCGGATCATCGCGGTGGGTCGGTACGACCGCACGGTGCCAGGCGAGGCCGAGGTCGCCTTCAACGTCGGCGACGAGCACCACGGGCGGGGGATCGGCTCGGTGCTCCTGGAGCACCTCGTCGCGGCCGCCCGTGAGCGCGGGATCCGCCGGTTCACGGCCGAGGTGCTGCCCTACAACTCCGCGATGATCGGCGTGTTCCGGGAGGCGGGCTTCGCCGTCAGCCAGGTCCTTGAGGACGGCATCCTCACGGTCTCGTTCGACATCGACCCCACCGAGCGGTCGTTGGCCGTCATGGCGGACCGGGAGCAGCGGGCCGAGGCGCGCAGCGTGCACGGGCTGCTGACCCCGCGCTCGGTGCTCGTCGTCGCCGAGGGCGGCGGCCAGCACCTCGAGCTGGCGCGGGCGGCCGCCACCCACCTCGCCGCTCGCCCGGACCCGGCCGGTGGTCCCCGGGCGCACGACGGCGGCCCCGTGGTGCACGCCGTCGGCCTCGAGGTCGACGGCGTCACGACGTGGCCGGACCTCTCCGCCGTCCCCGGCCCCGTCGACCTGGCGGTGCTCGCGGTCCCGGCGCACCACGGTGCCGCGGTGGTCCGTCGGTGCGCCGCTCTGGGCGCGCGCGCCGTCGTCGTGCTCTCGAGCGGGTTCGCCGAGACGGGGCCCGTGGGGCTGGCGCACCAGCGTGACCTCGTGCGCGCGGCCCACGCCGCCGGGATGCGCGTGCTCGGCCCGGCCACCTACGGGTTCCTGCGCCGGGGCACGGAGGACGAGCCCACCGTCAACGCCTCGCTCGCGGCCACGATGCCCCCGCCGGGCCGGCTGGCGCTGTTCTGCCAGTCCGCGCCGCTGGCGGTCGGGCTGCTGGCCTCGGCGCGCCGCCGCGGGCTGGGCCTGTCGACCTTCGTCTCCTCGGGCAACCGCGCGGACGTCTCCGGCAACGACGTCATGCAGTTCTGGGGGCAGGACGAGGCCACCGACGTCGTGGGGCTGTACGTCGAGTCGATCGGCAACCCGCGCAAGTTCGCCCGCGTGGCGCGCCGGCTGGCGACGACCAAGCCCGTCGTGGTGCTCACCGCCGGGCGCTCGGGCCACGTCATCCCCGCCGGGCACGCGGTGCGGCTGACCCGCGTGCCGCGCCGCGCCCTGGACGAGATGCTGCGCCAGTCCGGCGTCATCCGCGTGGAGAGCCAGCACCAGCTGCTCGACGTCGCCCAGCTGCTGGTCCACCAGCCGTTGCCGACGGGGCGCCGCGTCACCGTGCTCGCGGGGTCGGAGCCGTTGGCGGCGCTCGCGGCCGAGGCCAGCGTGTCCGCCGGGCTCACGGTGGGCGACCAGCGCGCGATCCTGCCCGAGGGCGGGCACACCGACGCCGACCTGGAGCGGCTCGACGCCGAGCTCGCGGCCGTCTACGCGGACCCCTCGTGCGACGCCGTCGTCGTGGTGCACGTGCCGACCGTCGGCGAGCCGGACGAGCGTGTCGCCCGGGCCGTGGCGCGCGCCGCCGCGGCGTCGGGGCGGACCACCGTCGCGTGCATCCTGGGCCTCAGCGGCGTCACCGACGAGCTCACCGCCCCCGACGGCCTCGGCCGACAACGGACGGTCCCCGCGTACGCTGCGCCCGAGGACGGCGTCCTCGCGCTCGCGGCCGCGGTGCGCTACGCCGCGTGGCGGGCGGCCGACCACGGGCACCCGCTGGCGCCCGATGGCATCGACCGCGCGCGGGCCCGGCGCCTCGTGCGCGCCGTGCTGGGCCCGGCACCCGCGCCCGGCTCGTCGGCCCCGGAGCCCGCGGCCGCCGGCGAGGCTGCAGACCCGTCGGTGCGTCCCCCCGTGGGGGTCACGCTCACGGCCGAGCGCGCCGCGGCGCTGCTCGCCTGCTACGGGATCACGGTGTGGCCCACCGTCACCGTGCACGACGCCATCGACGCCACCCGTGCGGCCGAGCTGCTCGGCTGGCCCGTGGTGCTCAAGACCTCCGCACCCGCGCTGCGCCACCGGATCGACCTGGGCGGGGTGCGCCTGGACCTGGGCGGCCGGGAGGCGCTGCTCGAGGCCATGGTCCAGATGCGCCAGCAGCACGGTGGCGACGCCGGGCCGTACGAGGTCCAGCGCATGGCACCGGCTGGGGTCGCCTGCGTCATCCGCTCCAGCGAGGACCCGCGGTTCGGGCCGGTGGTCTCCTTCGGTCTCGCCGGGGACGCCGTCGACCTGCTCGGCGACGTCAGCCACGGGGTGGCACCGCTCACGGACGTCGACGTCGCGGAGATGGTCCGCTCGGTGCGCGCCGGGTCGCGCCTGTTCGGCTACCGGGACCAGCCCGCGATGGACGTCGCGGCGCTCGAGGACGTGCTCGGCCGGGTGGCGGTCATGGCCGACGACCTGCCGGAGCTGCGCAGCCTCTCCCTGCACCCGGTGGTGGTCGGCGAGCACGGCGCGGCGGTGCTGGGGGCGGAGGTCGAGCTCGCCGAGGCCGGCCGGGTGGACGGCGCCCGGCGCGTGCTGCCCCAGTAGGCGCGCCGCCCGGGTGCCACCGGGCACGTCGCGCCGGGACCGCACGGCCCGCGATGGCGCCCGGTACGGCGATCGGTGGAAGGATGTCCCGGTGCCCGGAACGACGAAAGACCTGCGACGCAGCCTGCACCACGCGGGGTACTACCCCGAGCTCGTCAGCGACGTCCTCGACGTCGCCCTGGCCGGCGAGGACGTGCTCGCACACCTCGTCCACCCGGAGACGACCTTCGACACCGAGCTGCGTCGCCACGTCACGGTCCTCGTGCTGACGCCGTCGCGCCTGGTCCTCGCGCACGTCGACGACCACCCGGCCGACAGCGAGCACCCCTCGGCGAGCGCCTCGGCGACCACGGAGTCCGTCCCGCTGCGCCACCTGCACACCGTCGCGCTGACGCACGTCGTCCCGGTCCCGGCGCAGCACCGCGCCGGTGCCGTCCCCGTGGAGCTGACCCTGGCCCTCGGCTGGGGGGCGGTCCGCCGGATCGACCTCGAGCCCGCGGCGTGCGGCGACCCCGCGTGCGACGCCGACCACGGACTCACGGGCACCTCGGCGCCGGACGACGTCGTCGTGCGCGTCTCCGCCGAGGCCGAGGGCGCCGAGGCCGTGCGCGCCGCGGTCGCCTTCGCCCGCACGCTGTCCGCCGCGACCGCCCAGGCCCGGTGACCGGCGCGCTCGCCCATGCCGTGGCGGCCGCCGGACTGGTCGTCCCGGACTACGGGGGACGGTGCCTGGACCGCGTGCTGCCCGCGGTCGCCGACGCCGTCGGCGCAGCGCTGCCCGAGCCCCTCGCCGCCGAGGCGGCCGCCGCGCGCGCCCGGCTGGGACTGCCCGCGGCCCGCCGCGTGTGCGTGGTCCTCGTCGACGGCCTCGGCGACCGGATGCTGCGCGAACGGCTCGGCCATGCGCCGTTCCTGCGCCGCGCGCTCGAGACCTCCCGCGTGCTCACCGCCGGCTACCCGTCGACCACGGCGACCTCGATGGGCCTGTTCGGCACGGGCTGCGGGGCCGGCCGCACCGGCCTCGCGGGCTACACCGTCCGCAACCCGCAGACGGGCGCCCTCGCCAACCTCGTCAGCTGGGACGGCGCGGGTGCCCCCGAGGCGTGGCAGCGGGAGCCCACCTGGTTCGCCCGGATCGCCGCGACCGGCGTGCCCGTCACCTCGGTCGGCCCGCCCACGTTCGACGGGTCGGGCCTGACCCGCGCCGCGCTGAGCGGCGGCACCTACGTCGCCGCGGAGCGCCTCGAGGACCGCGTCGACGCCGCGCTGTTCGAGCTCGCGGCCCCCGGGGTCGTCTACCTCTACTGGGGCGACGTCGACAAGACCGGCCACCAGCTCGGCTGGCAGTCGCGCGAGTGGTCCGACGCGCTGGCCCACACCGACCGCGAGCTGGGCCGCCTGGCACGCTCGCTGCCGCGCGACACGCTGCTGCTCGTCACGGCCGACCACGGCATGGTCGACGTGGACCCGGCCCTGCTGGTCGACGTCGCGACGACGACCACCCTGCGCCGCGGCGTCGAGCTCATCTCCGGCGAGCCGCGCGCCACCCATGTGCACGTCGCCGCCGGGCAGACCGACGCCGTCGCCCAGCGGTGGCGTGCGCGGCTGGGCGACGATGCCGTCGTGGCGACCAGGGCCGAGGCGATCGAGGCGGGCTGGTTCGGGCCGGTGAGCGCGCACGTGGAGCCCGTCATCGGCGACCTCGTCGTCGCGGCGACGGGGCGGGCGGGCGTCGTGGACTCGCGCACCCAGACCCCGCACTCCATCGCGCTGCGCGGGATGCACGGTTCGCTCACCCCGGGGGAGATGCTCGTGCCCCTCGTCGTCGTCGCCTGAGGGAGGCCGTCATGGCGGAGCTGGTGTTCTTCAGCGGGACGATGGACTGCGGCAAGTCCACGCTCGCGCTGCAGATGGACCACAACCACGCGGTGCGCGGCCGCGGCGGGGTGCTGTTCACCCGCAACGACCGGGCCGGCGTCGACGTGCTGTCCTCGCGGCTCGGCCTGCGGCACGCCGCGGTGGAGGTCACCGACGGCACCGACTTCTGGGACGACGTCGTCCAGCGCCGCACGCGCGGGGAGCGCGTGGACTACCTCGTGTGCGACGAGGCCCAGTTCTACAGCACGGCCCAGGTGGAGCAGCTCGCGCAGCTGGTCGACGAGATGGGCGTGGACGTCTACGCCTTCGGCATCACCGCCGACTTCCGCACCCGGCTGTTCCCCGGCTCTGCCCGCCTCATCGAGCTCGCCGACCGCGTGGAGGTGCTCCAGGTCCAGGCCCTGTGCTGGTGCGGTGCGCGCGCCACGCACAACGCGCGCACCGTGCACGGGCAGATGGTCGTCGAGGGCGAGCAGGTGGTGGTCGGGGACACGAACGCCGCGCAGGCCGTCGGCTACGAGGTGCTGTGCCGGCGCCACCACATGCGCCGGATGACCGTGGCCGTGGCACGGGCAACGGCCTCCAGCCCCGACACGCTGTGGTCCGAGGCCGGCGGGCGCTGAGGCGCGTCGGCAGGCGTCGAGCAAGACCCGCCGGGCGGTGGCGGGGGAGGGGTCGCTACTCCGGCTTGGCGCCGAAGACGATCTCGTCCCAGCTCGGCACGCTGGCCCGGCCCTTGCGGGGCTTGGCCCTTGCCGGGGCGGCGGTCTCCAGCGCCGTCACGGCGACGGGGCCGGACGCGGCGGGGACGTCGTCGTGGACGGTCGCCGGTGCGCCACGGTGCGACCGGTCGGTCGGCATGGTGAGCACCTGCGCGTCGGTCGCCAGGTCCGGCCGGGAGGCCGGCGGGTGGGCCGCGGGGATCGCGGCGGGCGTGGTCAGTCCCGGGAGGTCGAAGTCGAAGGCGTGCTGGGGGCCGAAGCCCTCGAACTCCTCGCCGTCCTCGTCGTCGTCGGACTCCTCGAGCGGCTGGCGCACGCCGCGACGGTCGGCGAGGTCGTCCAGCAGGGCGTGCGTTGCCTCGTCCGGGTCGGGCTCAGGGGCGGCCTGCAGGGCGGGCTGGTCGACCGACGCGAGCACCGGCCGCAGCGCGTCGTCGACCTCGACGTCGAAGACGGTGCTGCGCACGGCGGCGAGGTGCCGGCGCGGGATGGGCTCGTCGGACAGGTCGGTCTCGGACAGCCACCGCGCCTCGTCGTCGTTCGCCCGCACCGAGCGGTTGGCCTGGTCGAAGGTCCAGCGCGCCGAGCGCTCGTCGTCGCCGACCTCGAAGGTCACCTCGACGGTCCACGGGCCCGACATGCCGCGGGACGCGTCCCACCCGACGGTCGATGGCGCGACGCCACGCGTGGCGAGGCGGTCGGTGACGAGGTCGCCGAGCGACGGCGCGCCGGGGTCGCGACCGATCCGGGTGGCGCGCGCCTGGGTGGCGACCCACGCGCGCTCGGCGAGCACGGGACCCTCGTAGCGGCGCACGATCTCGACGGGCACCCCGCTCTCGGCCGCGACGTCCTCGGCGCTGGCACCCGCTCGGATGCGCGACTGGATCTCGCGCGGCGGCAGCACCCCGGTGACCTCGGCGCGCACCTGTTCGAGCTGGGGGCGGTCGCGGCGCACGGCCGCGCGCAGGGAGTCGTCGATGGGCAGGCGGAACCGCTGCCCGTCCGCCCCCTCCAGGACCACGTGCTCCCGGTCGTCGTGCAGCCCCACCAGCTTGAGCTCGCTCATCGGCACCTCCTCACGGCTGGGACGAGCGTGCCACCTCGGCCCGCGCCCGCCCGGGAGGCGCCCCGGTGTGCCGCGCACCAGGTGCGGCAGGATGGTGCCGTGACCGCACCCAGCCCGCTCGGCAGCCCCGAGCTCGTCCTCGCCCTGCAGGACCTCGCCGAGCGGATGGCGCGCCGGGCCGGCGCCCTGGTCCGCGACGGCCGACCGGACCGCGTGGCCGTCGCGGCGACCAAGTCCAGCGCCGTCGACGTCGTCACGGCGATGGACCTGGCGGCCGAGGAGCTGCTGCGCGCGATGATCACCGCCGAGCGGCCGGACGACGCCGTGCTCGGCGAGGAGGGCGGCCTGACGGGCGGCACCAGCGGCGTCACCTGGGTGCTCGACCCGATCGACGGCACGGTCAACTACCTCTACGGGATCCCGGCCTACTCCGTGAGCGTCGCCGCCGTCACCGGGCAGCCCGACCCGGCCACGTGGACCGTCCTGGCAGCGTGCGTGCACGCCGTGGCCGACGGGCGCACGTGGACCGCCGGCCGCGGCACCGGGGCCTTCCTCGACGGCGTGCCCGTCGCGGTCAACGACGCCAGGCCGCTCGCCGAGTCGCTCGTCGGGACCGGGTTCGGCTACACGGTCGACCGGCGGCGTGCCCAGGGTCGCGTGGTGGCGTCCCTGCTGCCCCAGGTGCGCGACATCCGGCGGATGGGCTCCGCGGCGATGGACCTGTGCACGCTCGCCACGGGCGGGCTCGACGCGTACTACGAGCGGGGGCTCAGCCCGTGGGACCTCGCGGCGGCCTCGCTCGTCGCCACGGAGGCCGGCGCGTCCGTCACCGGGCTGCGCGGCCGTGCCGCCGGGACCGAGATGACGGTCGCCGGGCCGCCCGCGACCGTCACGGCGCTGGTGCGCCTGCTCGAGGAGCAGGACGCCGACACCGACCGCCCCTG
>NZ_DAORSQ010000062.1:0-16578 GCF_035443605.1 Actinotalea sp.
GAGACATCCGTGCGTCCTCGCCCGCTCTCCCGTTTGCACTTCCCGGAGAGCTTGAACCGCGATCGGCCTGTTGACCGCCGTCGAGGACGTGCCACCCCGTCCCACCCGGTGCCTGTGACTGCGGGCCCGCGGTACGACGAGGACGTACCGCCGGCGTGGGGATGTCAACCACGTTCCGGCGAAGCGTCGGGCCGGCGGCAGCGGGTCTCCCGCGCCGTCCTGCCGGCTCCATCGTGAGGGCTAACGCCCGACGTGTCGAGTCCATTCCCGACTGTTCGCCCCGAGTTCGCCCGCCCGTCACCCCACGCACCGCGGACGTCGCGGCCAGGGACCTCGGCTCGACGCCACCCACCCACGACCGCTAACGTCGGGACCGACGACCACGCCGAGCCGTGGTCCCCAGCGGGAAGGAGCAGACGGTGCGCACTGCGGCGTCGCGTCTCCCCCTCGCTCGTACCTGTCGCTGTCTGTAGAGCGCTGGCTCCCCTGCCCGACGTCGCCGTCCGGCAGAGCCCGTAGGCGTCCACCGCCGCCGCCAGCGCTCGGACACCCCAGCAGGACCCGGTCACGATCCGCGCCCCGGCGCGGAATGCCCGCCGCCGGCCGTCCGTTCACCCCACAGCGCCGCCCGTGCCGCACGCCGGCCCCGCCCAGACAGAGGAACCCATGTCACGCATCGCCACCGACGTCACCCAGCTCGTCGGCCACACCCCGCTCGTCCGGCTCAACCGGGTGACCCAGCGCGCCGTCGCCACCGTCGTCGCCAAGCTCGAGTTCTACAACCCCGCCAACTCGGTCAAGGACCGGATCGGCGTCGCCATCGTCGACGCGGCCGAGGCGTCCGGCCAGCTGCCCGTCGGCGGCACCATCGTCGAGGCCACCAGCGGCAACACCGGGATCGCGCTCGCGATGGTCGGCGCGGCCCGCGGCTACGACGTCGTCCTGACGATGCCCGAGACGATGTCCAAGGAGCGCCGCGCGCTGCTGCGGGCGTTCGGCGCGGAGCTGGTGCTCACCCCCGGCAGCGAAGGCATGAAGGGCGCGGTCACGCGTGCCGAGCAGATCGCGGCCGAGCGCCCGGGCGCCGTCCTGGCCCGCCAGTTCGCCAACGAGGCCAACCCGGCGATCCACCGCGCCACCACAGCCGAGGAGATCTGGGCGGACACGGACGGTGCCGTCGACATCGTGGTCGCGGGCATCGGCACGGGCGGCACCATCACGGGCGTGGGCCAGCGGCTCAAGGAGCTCAAGCCGAGCGTGCAGATCGTCGCCGTCGAGCCGGCCGAGTCGCCGATCCTCAACGGCGGGGCGCCCGGGCCGCACAAGATCCAGGGCATCGGCGCGAACTTCGTGCCCGAGATCCTCGACACGACGGTCTACGACGAGGTCATCGACGTCGACGCCGAGACGTCCGTGCGCGTCGCCCGGCAGACCGCGCGCGAGGAGGGGCTGCTCGTCGGTCTGTCCTCGGGTGCGGCGATCGAGGCGGCGCTGCAGGTCGCGCGGCGGCCGGAGAACGCCGGCAAGCTCATCGTGGTCATCGTGCCGTCCTTCGGCGAGCGCTACCTGTCCACGGTCCTCTACGCCGACCTGATGGACTGACGTGGCCCGGATGTGGCGCTTCCTCGTCCTGCTGCGCGAGGACCTCGACGCGGCGCGGCGGCGTGACCCGGCGGCCCGCACGACCAGCGAGGTCGCCCTGGCCTACCCCGGGGTGCACGCGATCTGGTCGTACCGGGTGTTCCACCGGATGTGGCGCGTGCCGGCCCTGCGGCTGCTCGCGCGACTGCGGTCGCAGGCGACCCGTGCGGCCACCGGCATCGAGATCCACCCCGGCGCCCAGCTGGGCAGGCGGCTGTTCATGGACCACGGCATGGGCATCGTCATCGGTGAGACCGCCGTGGTGGGCGACGACGTCGTGCTCTTCCACGGCGCGACCCTCGGCGGCACGTCGATGACGCACGGCAAGCGCCACCCCACGCTCGGCGACGGCGTGCTCGTGGGCGCCGGCGCGAAGATCCTCGGGCCGGTGTGGATCGGCGACGGCGCGCAGATCGGCGCCAACGCCGTGGTGGTCAAGGACGTGCCGGCGCGCACGGTCGCCGTCGGCGTGCCGGCCGTGGTGCGCCAACGGCCACAGACGGCAGCGCCGGAGGACCTGTTCGCCGACCCGGCGATCTACATCTGACCGGCGACGACGACGGGCGACGGCACCTGAGCCGTCGCCCGTCGTCGTCGCCGGCCGACACCGGCGCGTCTCGGCATGTGGAGGGCTACCGGTGCGTACCTTGCGCGCCGGCGCACGGCCCGCTTATCGTCAGGGACGTTGGTCCCACGGATCGACACACGGCGTCTCGCACCGCGAGATGCGCAGGGACAGTGCAGGACCGACCGGAGGGAGGTAGAGCCATGAACCGCACCGCGACCACGGCGCTGCCGATGATGCCCTCCTGCTGTGGCTGCATGCCACGCGCCGGCGCCTGACGCACTGACCTCCCCCGGGTCGCTCGTCGCGGCCCCACCTCGGCCCTAGGGCGCCGGCGCTCCCCAGCCCCGCACGCGCCGTCCCGCCGCCCAGCCTCCCCCGGTCCCTCCGACCGGGATGCGCAGCACCCGGACGCCCCGTGCGCCCTGACCCGCCGCGCCTCCCGAAGGACCAGCCATGGCCGTCACCACCACCGCCACCCGCACCACCACCCGCACGGGGCACCCCGTCGCGATCCGCGGTGTGGGCCGCACGTTCGCCCCGCGGGACCGCCACGGCCGCGCGGCCGAGGTGCTCGCCGACGTCGACCTCGAGGTCGCGGCAGGCGAGGTCGTCGCGCTCATCGGCGCCTCGGGGTGCGGCAAGTCGACGCTGCTGCGCCAGGTGGTCGGGCTCGACACCCCGACCACCGGCACCATCCTCATCGACGGCACGCCCGTCGACGGCGTCGACTCCCGCTGCGCCGTCGGCTTCCAGGAGCCGCGCCTGCTCCCGTGGCGAACCCTCGCGCAGAACGTGGCGCTCGGCCTGCCGCGCGGCGGACGCGGTCAGACCGCCGGGGGCCGCTCCGCGTCCCGCGGCGAGGCCCGGCGGGAGGGCGCGCGGCGCGTGGCCGAGCTGCTCGCGCTCGTCGGGCTGGGCGAGGCCACCGCGCTGCGGCCCCGGCAGGTCTCCGGCGGCATGGCCCAGCGCGCCGCCCTGGCCCGCGCGCTCGCCCGCAACCCTGGGGTGCTCGTGCTCGACGAGCCGTTCGGGGCGCTCGACGCCCTGACCCGGCTGCGCATGCAGGACCTCCTGCTCGACGTGCACGCCGCCGAGCCCACCACCGTGCTGCTCGTGACGCACGACGTCGACGAGGCGCTCTACCTCGCCGACCGCGTGGTGCTGCTCGGCCGGCCCGACGGCGCACCCGGCGCCGGCCCGGCCGGCGTGCGGCGCGTCGTCACGGTGCCCGGCGCGCGGCCCCGCGACCGCGGGGACGCCGAGCTCGCGCTGCTGCGCGCCGAGCTGCTCGACGGCCTCGGCGTACCCAGCCACCACGTGGCCCACGACCCGGACCAGCACCACTCGATCTGACCGCTCGGCCCGGCGGCCCCACCAGCCCCGACCGGCCGGACCCCACCGACCACCCGCCCGGAGCACCCGCTCCACCCCCTCTGGCCCGCCGCACGGCGGGCCACCGTCCCAGGAGAGAACCCCATGAAGATCCGCACCCTTGCCTCCATCACCGCGGCCAGCGCTGCCGTCGCCCTGATGCTCGGCGGCTGCGCGGCCGGGGAGGGCTCGAGCATCGAGGCAGAACCGACCACGGACACCGATGCCGTCGAGGCCGAGGCCTGGAGCAGCGACACGCTCACCCTCGACTTCGCCACCTACAACCCGCTCAGCCTCATCATCAAGGAGCAGGGCTGGCTCGAGGCCACGCTCGGCGACGACGTCGCCGTGACGTGGGTCCAGTCCGCCGGCTCCAACAAGGCCAACGAGGCGCTGCGGGCCGGGGCGATCGACGTCGGCTCCACCGCCGGCTCGGCCGCCCTGCTCGCCCGGGCCAACGGCTCGCCGATCCAGACCATCTCGATCTTCACCCAGCCGGAGTGGGCCGCGATCGTCGTCCCGGCCGGTTCCGACATCACGTCGGTCGAGCAGCTCGCCGGCCGCTCGGTGGCCGCGACCAAGGGCACCGACCCGTACTTCTTCCTGCTCCAGGCGCTCGAGGAGCACGGCGTGGCGCTGGACGCGGTCGAGGTGCAGAACCTCCAGCACGCCGACGGCAAGGCGGCCCTCGAGGCCGGCTCCGTCGCCGCCTGGGCCGGGCTGGACCCGCTGATGGCCGCGAGCGAGGCGACCGCCGGGTCGACCCTGCTCTACCGCAACATCGACTTCAACACCTACGGGTTCCTCAACGCCACCGAGGCCTTCCTCGAGGCGTCGCCCGACCTGGCGCAGGTGGTCGTCGACGCGTACGAGAAGGCGCGCGCCTGGGCCATCGAGAACCCCGAGGAGACCGCGGCGATTCTCGCCGAGGTCGCCGCGATCGACCCGGCCGTCGCCCAGACGGTCATCACCGAGCGCACCAACCTCGAGGTCGACCCGATTCCCGGCGACGCCCAGCGGGCGGTGCTCGAGATCGTCGGCCCGATCTTCGTCGAGTCCGGGGACGTGTCCTCGCAGGACCTCATCGACGACGCCCTGGCCGTGCTGCTCAACGACACGTTCGCCCTCGCGGCCGACGCGTCGACGATCGTCGACTGACCCTCCACCCGGCACGACCTGCCGGCCCCGTCCGGTCCTGGAACCGATCCGTCCCTCCGGGGCGCCGATCGGTTCCAGGACCGACGTGGGGCCCGGCCTCAGCAGCCCCCACGCACCAAGGAGCACGTGATGACGACCATCGAGAGCACCGGGGTCGGGCCGGTCGTCGGGCGTCGCCCGGCGGTCGACGTCCGACCGCACACCGTGGCCACGCGGCGCCGTCGGCTGCCCGCGCTGCGCCTCGGCCTGGCCGCCGTCGTGCCGCTGACGCTGCTCGGCGTGTGGCACCTGTCGACGAGCGTGACGGGGTTCTTCGCCCCGTACGAGCTGCCGTCCCCCACCGCCGTATGGCTCGCAGCCATCGAGCTCGCCGGGCGCGGCGAGCTGTGGACCCACGTGCAGATCTCCACGCAGCGCGTGCTCCTGGGCTTCGCGGCCGGCGCCCTTGCCGGCCTGCTCGCCGGAGCCGCCGTCGGCCTGTCCCGGCTGGCCGACGCCCTGGCGTCCGGGACGCTCGGCGCGGTGCGGGCCGTCCCGTCGCTGGCCTGGGTACCCCTGCTCATCCTCTGGATCGGCATCAACGAGGACTCCAAGGTGCTGCTCATCGCGATCGGCGCGTTCTTCCCCGTCTACACGACCGTCGCCCAGGCGCTGCGCCACGTCGACCCGCACCTGGTGGAGGCCGGCCGCGCCTACGGGCTGCACGGGCCGGCCCTGCTCGTGCGGGTGCAGCTGCCCGCCGCGACGCCGTCGGTGGTCTCCGGGTTGCGGCTGGCGCTGGCGCAGTCGTGGCTCTTCCTCGTCGCAGCGGAGCTCATCGCCTCCTCGATGGGCCTGGGCTACCTGCTCACCGACTCGGCCAACAACGGTCGCGTCGACCGGATCCTGCTGGCGATCATCCTGCTCGCGCTGCTGGGCAAGACCACCGACTCCCTCATCGGCGTCGTCGAGAAGAGGCTGCTGCGCCGATGGTGACCACCGACCACCCCACCGACCACCCCGCAGCGCCGCGTACCCACCCCGCCCCCGAGCACCTCGCCGCGAGCGCGGCCATCGGGCCGGACGAGCACGCCCGGCTGCTCGCCGCGGCGGACGCCGACCACGTCGCGTTCTGGGAGCGCGCGGCCGAGCGCCTCGAGTGGGCCGAGCCGTGGCACACGGCCCACACGTGGGCCCCCGCCGTCCCCGACCCCGCGCGCCCGGGCGAGCTGACCGTGCCGCGCGCCGAGTGGTTCGCCGGCGGACGGCTCAACGTCGCCGTCAACTGCGTCGACCGGCACGTCGCAGCGGGCCGCGGCGACAAGGTCGCGCTGCACGCCGAGGGCGAGCCCGGCGACCGCCGATCGTGGACGTACGCCGAGCTCCAGCGCGAGGTCGCCCGGGCCGCCAACGCGCTGCTCGCGCTCGGGGTCGGCCAGGGCGACCGTGTGGTCGTCTACCTGCCGGTGCTCGCCGAGACCGTCGTCGTCACCCTGGCGATCGCGCGGATCGGGGCGATCCACTCGCTCGTCTTCGGCGGGTTCTCCGCCGAGGCGCTGCGCTTCCGGGTCGAGGACCTGCGCGCGAGCGTGGTCGTCACCTCCGACGGGCAGTTCCGTCGCGGGGTGGCCACACCCACCAAGGCCACGGCGGACGAGGCCGTCGCCGGCCTAGACCACGTGCGGCACGTCCTGGTGGTGCGCCGCACGGGCGAGGCCACGCCGGCCGTCCCGTGGACCGCGGGCCGCGACGTGTGGTGGCACGAGGCGCTCGCCGCGGCCGACGAAGTGCACGAGGCCGAGGCGTTCGACGCCGAGACGCCGCTGTTCGTCATCTACACGTCGGGCACCACGGGCCGGCCCAAGGGCCTGGTGCACACCGCCGGCGGCTACCTCACGCAGGCCTCCTGGACCCACTGGGCGCAGTTCGACGCGCGCGACGACGACGTCCACTGGTGCACCGCCGACCTCGCCTGGGTCACGGCGCACACCTACGAGATCTACGGCCCGCTGTCCAACGGCCTGACCCAGGTGATCTACGAGGGCACGCCCGCCGTGCCGCACGCCGCGCGGCACTTCGAGATCATCGAGCGGTACGGCGTCACGACCTACTACACGGCGCCCACCCTCATCCGCACCTTCATGACGTGGTTCCCCGACGGCCCGCCCGCACGGTACGACCTGTCGAGCATCCGCCTGCTGGGCACCGTCGGGGAGTCCATCAACCCGGCTGCGTGGGAGTGGTTCCACGAGCACGTCGGCGGCGGGCGGGCGCCCGTCGTCGACACGTGGTGGCAGTCCGAGACGGGCGCGACGATGGTCGCCCCGCTGCCCGGGGTGAGCACCCTCAAGCCCGGATCGGCCACGCGCGCCCTGCCGGGGATCAGCATCCGGGTGGTCGACGAGCACGGCGCGGACGCACCGCGCGGCACGGCCGGCCTGCTGGTCGTGGACCGCACCTGGCCCGCCATGGCCCGCACCGTGTGGGGCGACCCCGAGCGCTACCGCGACGCCTACTGGGCGCGGTTCGCCGCACAGGGCTACTACCTCGCGGGTGACGGCGCGCGGCTGGACGCCGACGGCGACCTGTGGCTGCTCGGCCGCGTCGACGACGTCATCAACGTCTCCGGGCACCGGCTGTCGACCATCGAGATCGAGTCGGCGCTGGTCAGCCACCCGCTGGTCGGCGAGGCGGGTGTCACCGGGGTGCCCGACGCCAGGACGGGCCAGGCCGTCGCGGCCTTCGTCATCCCGGCCCACCGTCCCGGAGGCCTCGCCGACGCCGACGACGCCGCGGCCTGGGCGGAGCACGCCGACGAGCTCGCGGCCGTCCTGCGCGCGCACGTCGCGACGCAGATCGGCCCGATCGCCAGGCCGCGCGACGTGATCGTGGTCCCCGACCTGCCCAAGACCCGCAGCGGGAAGATCATGCGCCGGCTGCTCGCCGACCTCGTCGCCGGGCGCCCGCTCGGCGACGTCACCTCCCTGCAGGACCCGTCAGCCCTGGACCGGATCGGCGCCGTGCTGGCGGCCGGCCGGCCGGCCCGAGAGGAGCGCTCCGCATGACCGACGCCACGCCCCCGCCCACCGAGCCCGCGACCGGGGACGCCACCGGGCACGCACCCGAGCGCGCGCCGGAGCGCCGCTGGGGGTTCCGCACCCGCGCGCTGCACGCCGGAGGTCAGCCCGACGCGACCACCGGGGCGCGCGCGGTGCCGATCTACCAGACGACGTCGTTCGTGTTCGCCGACACCGCCGACGCCGCCAACCTCTTCGCGCTGCAGAAGTACGGGAACATCTACTCCCGGATCGGCAACCCCACCGTCGCGGCGCTCGAGGAGCGGATCGCCTCGCTCGAGGGCGGGATCGGCGCGGTCGCCACCGCCTCCGGCATGGCGGCGGAGTTCATCACCTTCGCCGCGCTCGTCGGCTCGGGGGACCATGTGGTCGCGGCGGCCTCGCTGTACGGCGGGACCGTGACCCAGCTCGACGTGACGCTGCGGCGGTTCGGCGTCGAGACCACCTTCGTCCCCGGCACCGACCCCGCGGACTACGCCGCGGCGATCCGGCCCGAGACCAAGGCCGTGTACGCGGAGGTCGTGGCCAACCCGTCCGGCGAGATCACCGACATCGCCGGGCTCGCCGAGGTCGCCCACGCGGCCGGGGTGCCCCTGGTCATCGACGCGACGCTGGCCACGCCCTACCTCGTGCGGCCGATCGAGCACGGCGCGGACATCGTCATCCACTCGGTGACGAAGTTCCTCGGCGGGCACGGCACCACGCTCGGCGGGGTGGTCGTGGAGAGCGGCCGGTTCGACTGGGGCTCGGGCCGGTTCCCGCAGATGACCGAGCCCGTGCCCACCTACGGCGGGGTGTCGTGGTGGGAGAACTTCGGCGAGTACGGGTTCCTCACCAAGCTGCGCACCGAGCAGCTGCGGGACATCGGCCCGGCGCTCTCCGCGCAGTCCGCGTTCCAGCTGCTCCAGGGGGTCGAGACCCTGCCGCAGCGGATGGACGCCCACCTGGCCGGGGCGCGCGCCGTCGCGCAGTGGCTCGAGGCGGACCCGCGGATCGGCTACGTCACGTGGGCCGGCCTGCCGTCCCACCCGCACCACGAGCGCGCCGCGCACTACCTGCCCGCCGGACCGGGTGCGGTCTTCGCGTTCGGCGTGCGCGGCACCGGCGCGGTGGGCGGGCGCGAGGCAGGGCAGCGCTTCATCGAGGCGCTCCAGCTCGCCAGCCACCTGGCGAACGTGGGCGACGCGCGCACGCTCGTCATCCACCCCGCGTCCACGACGCACCAGCAGCTCTCCGAGGCGCAGCTCGCCGCCGCGGGGGTGGCCCCGGACCTCGTGCGGATCAGCGTGGGGCTCGAGGACGTCGAGGACATCCTGTGGGACCTCGACCAGGCCCTCACGGCCGCCGTCGGGCCAGCCACCGCCACCGCCACCGCCACCGCCACCGCCACCGCCACCGCCACCGAGGAGGTGACCGCATGAGCGCGGTCGAGACCGCCGCCTGCGCCCTGCCGGCGCCCACCCCGCCGCCGCTCGACGGCGGCTCGGGCGGCGGGGCCGCGCTCCGCACCTGGGTGGGCCCGACGGCGCCCGAGCGGCTCGCGCTGCTGCGTCGCACGCGGTCGATCGCGATCGTCGGCGCCTCGGCCAACGCCTCGAGGGCCAGCTACTTCGTGGCGACCTACCTGCTGTCGTCGTCCCCGTACGACGTCTACTTCGTCAACCCGCGGGCCACCGAGATCCTCGGCCACCCGGTCTACCCGTCGCTCGCGGCGCTGCCCGTGGTGCCGGACATGGTCGACGTCTTCCGCCGGCACGCCGACCTGCCCTCGGTGCTCGACGAGACGCTCGCCGTCGGTGCGCGGTCCCTCTGGCTCCAGCTCGGGTCATGGCACGAGGACGTCGCGCGCAGGGCCGAGGCCGCGGGGCTCGACGTCGTCATGGACCGCTGCGTCAAGATCGAGCACGCGCGGTTCCACGGCGGCCTGCACCTGGCGGGCTTCGACACCGGGGTGATCAGCTCGCGCCGCGCGCTCGGCTGACCGCACGGCCCGACGGGGGCTCAGACCTCGTCGGGCCACCACAGGGCGCGGCGCAGCACGACGCGCGCGTCGACGTCGTGCGCGCCGCCGTCGTCCGACAACGGGCAGCCGTCCGCGCGCAGCCGGTCCAGCGCCTCGGTGCGCAGCGCGGCCGGCGGGCGGCCCGCGGCGTTGACGACGCGCCACCAGGGGACGTCCGAGCCCGCCCGGGCCATCACCTGACCCACCTGGCGCGGGCCGCCGACCCCGAGCTCGTCGCGCAGCACCTCGGCGACGGTGCCGTACGTCATCGCCCGGCCCGCGGGGATCCGCTCGACGAGGTCGAGCACGGCCTCGAGGTAGTCCTCGCGCGTCGGCGTCGCCCCGGGACCCGCGGTGCGACTCATCCGGCAGACGCTACCCGGCCATATCCGCTCGCCGTCGCGCCGCTCGGCGGGCACGATGGCGACCATGACCCCGCTGCCCGAGGGCTACCGCCCCGTCGACGTCCCCGCCGCCCGCCGCGACGAGCTGCTGCTCGTCGACGGCTGGGCCTTCCCCGGCTCGCCGACCCCCGAGCAGGCCAAGGACTGGCCGCTGCCGTTGTCCTGGGACCGCGCGCGCGGCGTCGAGGCCGAGGACGGCGAGCTGGTCGCGGTCCACGCGTCATACCCCTTCACGCGCTTCCCGGTCCCGGGCGGGCGCACCGCCGTCTCGGGCCTCACTTGGGTGGGCGTGCACCCTGCGCACCGGCGGCGCGGCCTGCTCCGCACGATGATCGAGGAGCACTTCACCCGCAGCCTGGCCCGCGGCGAGGCCGTCTCCGCGCTGTTCGCCGCCGAGCCCGCGATCTACGGCCGGTTCGGGTTCGGCCTGGCCGCCATGGACCTGCACCTGACGATCCCGCGCGGCGCTGCGCTGCGCGACGTCCCGGGCAGCGCCGACCTGCGGCTGCGGATCGAGCACCTCGACGCCGAGCGGCACGGCCCGGTCGTCGCGGCGCTGCACGGCGCCGTCGACCGGCCGGGGTGGGCCACCCGGCAGAGCGCAGAGCTGCAGGCCGCCTCGCTGCACGACCCGGACCTGTACCGCGAGGGCGCCGAGTCCGCCCGGATCGCCGTGGTGGAGCGCGACGGCGTTCCGGTGGGCTATGCACGGTTCCGGCGCAAGGGCGACTGGGCGCCCGCAGGGCCGCGGGGCGTGGTCCGCGTGCGCGACGTCGTCGCCGCGGACCCGGCCGTGGCGCACCGGCTGTGGAGCGTGCTGCTCGACCTGGACCTCATGGCCACCGTCGAGGTGGGCAACCTCCCGGTGGACGACGCGCTGCTGCGGATGCTCGTCGACCCCCGGGCCGCGCTGCCGCGCCTCGGGGACAACATCTGGGTGCGGCTGCTCGACGTGCCGGCAGCGCTCGCCGCGCGACGGTACGCCGCACCGGTGGACGTGGTCCTCGAGGTCGCCGACGCGCTGCTCCCGGCCAACACCGGCCGGTGGCACCTGGTCGGCGGGCCCGGCGGCGCCACGGTCACCGCGACCGACGCCCCCGCGGACCTCGCCCTCGACGTCCGGGAGCTGGGCGCCGCGTACCTGGGTGGCGTGTCGCTCGCGGCGCTGGCGACGGCGGGCCAGGTCACGGAGCTGACCCCGGGCTCGCTCGCCCCTGCGGCCGTGGCCTTCGGCTGGCACCAGGCCCCGGTCTGCGGCTGGGTCTTCTGACCCGCCCGCGCGTCACCGCCCGCCGGGGGTCAGCGCTCGGACTCGTAGGCGGCGAGCTGGTCGATGCGGCGCTGGTGGCGCGGGTCGCCGCTGAACGGCTCGGCGACGAAGGCGTCGATGATCCGCGTCGACTCTTCGACGGCGTGCTGGCGCCCGCCCACGGCGACGACGTTCGCGTCGTTGTGCTGGCGGCCCAGGCGCGCCGTCTCGACGGACCAGGCGAGCGCGGCGCGCACGCCGGCGACCTTGTTGGCCGCGATCTGCTCACCGTTGCCCGAGCCGCCGATGACGACCCCGAGGCTCCCCGGCTCGGCGACGACGGCCTCGCCCGCGGCGAAGCAGAACGACGGGTAGTCGTCCAGCGCGTCGTACGTGTGGGCCCCGTGGTCGACGACGTCGTGGCCGGCGGTCCGCAGGTGCTCGACGAGGTGGGCCTTGAGCTCGTACCCGGCGTGGTCCGCGGCGATGTGGATGCGCATGGGGCCATCCTGCCAGCACCGCCGCGCCCCCGGTTGGGCCGCCCGCGGTGCCTCGCCTAGCCTGTGCGTCATGACGACGCCCTCGACGGACCAGACCGGAGCCACCCCACGCAGCGGGATCGACCTCGCCGCGCTCGACCCGGCCGTGCGCCCGCAGGACGACCTCTACCGGCACGTCAACGGCCGCTGGATCGCCTCGCACACCATCCCGGCCGACCGCGCGATGGACGGCTCGTTCCGCGCCCTGCACGACCGTGCCGAGGAGCAGGTCCGGGCGATCATCGAGGAGCTGGGCCGCGCGGCGGCCGCCGGCTCCGATGGCGCGACCGACCCCACGTCCGCGGCGATCGGCGCGCTCTACGCGTCCTTCCTCGACACCGCACGCGTCGAGGAGCTGGGCGTCGACCCCCTCCGCGCCGAGCTCGAGGGCATCGACGCCGCCACGACCCACGCAGAGCTGGCGGCCGTGCTCGGCACGCTGCAGCGCACCGGTGGCGCCTCGGCCTTCGAGTTCTACGTCGACAACGACGCGAAGGACCCCGAGCGCTACGTCGTGCACCTCGTCCAGGGCGGCATCGGCCTGCCGGACGAGTCGTACTTCCGCGAGGAGGCCCATGCCGCGATCCGGGCCGCGTACACGCCGCACATCGCGCGGATGCTCGCGCTGACCGGGCTGAGCGAGCTGGTCGCCAGCGCGCGGGCCGGGCTGGTCGTGGACCTGGAGACGCGCCTCGCCGCCGGGCACTGGGACGTCGTCAAGGACCGCGATGCCGACCTCACCTACAACCCCACGACCTTCGCCGACCTCGCGGCGGACGCCCCGGGCTTCGACTGGGAGGCGTGGGCGCAGGGCCTCGGTGCCCCGGCCGGTGCGCTGGACCGGCTCGTGGTCCGCGAGCCCGACGCGCTGCGCACCCTCGCCGCCCTCTGGCGCGAGGCCCCGCTCACCCAGTGGAAGGCCTGGGCCCGGTACCACCTCGTCACCGCGCGGGCGCCGTACCTGGCCGACGCCGTCGTGCAGGCGAACTTCGCGTTCTACGGCCGCACGCTGACCGGGGCCCAGGAGGTCCGCGAGCGCTGGAAGCGCGGGGTCTCCCTCGTCGAGGGTGCCCTCGGTGAGGCGGTCGGGCAGGTGTACGTCGCGCGGCACTTCCCCGCAGCGCACAAGGAGCAGATGCTCACGCTGGTCGCCCACCTCGTGGCCGCGTACCGCGAGTCCATCGCCGCCCTGGACTGGATGGGCGACGAGACCCGCGCCAGGGCGCTGGACAAGCTCGCGGCGTTCACCCCCAAGATCGGTTACCCGGACCGTTGGCGCTCCTACGACGGCCTGGTCATCGATGCGACCGACCTCGTCGGCAACGTGCGCCGCGCCACGGCGTTCGAGACGGCCCGCGAGCTCGCCAAGATCGGCAAGCCGGTGGACCGCGACGAGTGGTTCATGACGCCCCAGACGGTCAACGCCTACTACAACCCGGGGATGAACGAGATCGTCTTCCCGGCGGCCATCCTGCAACCACCGTTCTTCGACGCGCAGGCCGAGGACGCGGTCAACTACGGCGGGATCGGCGCCGTGATCGGCCACGAGATCGGCCACGGCTTCGACGACCAGGGCTCGAAGTACGACGGCGCGGGCCGGCTCGAGGACTGGTGGACCGCACAGGACCGCACCGAGTTCGAGCAGCGCACGGGCGCCCTCATCGCGCAGTACTCGGCGCTGAGCCCGGCGCAGCTCGACGGCTCCCACCACGTCAACGGGGCCCTGACCATCGGCGAGAACATCGGGGACCTGGGCGGCCTGTCCATCGCCCTGCGCGCCTACCGGATCGCCCTGGGGGCGCCGCTCGAGGACGCCCCCGTGATCGACGGGCTGACCGGGACCCGGCGCGTGCTGCTCAGCTGGGCGCAGGTGTGGCAGTCCAAGGGCCGGGACGAGGAGATGATCCGCCGGATCGCCACGGACCCGCACTCGCCGAACGAGTTCCGCTGCAACGCCGTGGTGCGCAACGTCGACGAGTTCTCCACGGCGTTCGACGTCCGGCCGGGTGACGCCCTGCACCTCGACCCCGCCGAGCGCGTGCGCATCTGGTGAGCCGCCCGGCGCGGGGCCGTCACCGGGACGTCCCGGGGCGTCACCGCGACGTGCCGGGCCGTCACAGGAACGTGTAGCCTCCGCGCGCGACCGAGAAGCCGCGTCCGGTGGGGCTGTGCCGGCACGTCGCACCGTTGGCCGAGGAGTGGCAGGTCATCTCCCCGACCGTGCTCGCCTGGCCGTACTCGAGCACGGTGGTGCCATCGGGTGCGCCCGCAACGGCGGCCGTCTGGCACGGCATGCTCGGGCCGTCGGTCGCGGAGACCGTCAGCACGTTGCCCACGGTGCCGGTGCAGCCCTCGGGCAGCTCCGGCGGGGTGAAGGTGAACTGCACGATGGTGCAGGTCGCCGACGTCTCCGTCATCGCGCACCAGATGTTGCCGCTGGGCAGGCGGAACGCGGTGAGGGTCTCGGCATCGGCCGGGGCGTCGGGCGCCGTGGCGTCCGGCGTGGTCTCCGGCGCGACGGTCTCCTGGCTCGCACCGGGCGTCGCGGGCGGCGCGGCGTTGACGACCGCCATGACGAGCAGCACGAGGAACGTCAGCACGAGGATGGCGTCCACGACGACGAAGGTGGTCATCGCGGGGGTCAGCGACCGCAGCCCGCCGACCGGTCCCACCGCAGGGGACGTCGAGTGATCCGCCATCGTCATCCCTTCCGTCCGTGCACCGCGAGGGCAGCATGACACGCCCGAACGGGTGACGCGAGGCCGTCCCGCCCCCCGGCGCGGCTCAGCCCCCGAGCAGCGCCATCGCGGCCGATCGGCCCGGGATCGCGCTGACGCCGCCCCCGCGCCGCGCTCCGGCCCCGCACAGGAGCACGCGGTCCAGCCCCGTCGCCACACCCCACCGCGACGCCGCCGACCCGTCGTCCGGCTCGCCCCACGGCCACGACAGGTCGCGGTGGAAGATGTGCCCGCCAGGCAGCCCGAGGTCGGCCTCGAGGTCCACCGGGCTCCGCGCCTCGAGGCACGGGTCGCCGTGCGCGTCGCGCGCGAGGCAGTCCTCGATCGGCTCGGCGAGCACGCCGTCCAGCGAGGCGAGCGTGGCCGCGAGCGCGCGCTCCCTCGCGTCGGCGGGGTCCGCGCGGAACAGCCGTGCCGGCAGGTGCAGGGCGAACAGGGTGAGGGTGTGGTGGCCCGTCGCCGCCAGGTCCCCGCCGAGGATCGACGCGTCGGTGAGCGAGTGGCAGTAGATCTCCAGGGGCGGCGTGGTGGGGATCCGCCCGGCCTCGGCCTGCGCGTACGCGCGCTCGAGCTGCGCATAGCCCTCGTTGACGTGGAACGTCCCGGCGAACGCCGCCGCGGGATCGACCGCGGTGTCGCGCAGCCGCGGCAGCCGCGTGAGGAGCATGTTGACCTTGAGCTGGGCGCCCTCGGGTGCCGGCCCGGCCGCTGGCCTGCCCAGCAGCCGGTCGAGCTCGGCCGGGCTGCACCCCGCGAGCACGTGACCCGCGCCGACCGCGTGCTCGACGCCGTCGTCGTCCGTCCAGTGCACCGCCGGGGCGTCCGGGTCGACCCGGGTCACGCGGGCCCGGGTCAGCACGCGTGCGCCGGCGCCCAGCGCGGCACCCTCGAGCGCGGACAGCAGCGCGCCCATGCCGCCCACCGGGACGTCCCAGTCGCCGGTCCCCCCGCCGATGACGTGGTAGAGGTAGCAGCGGTTCTGCCGCAAAGAGGCGTCGTGCGCCCGCGCGAAGGTGCCGATGAGCGCGTCGGTGAGGACCACCCCGCGCACGAGGTCGCTCGCCACGGAGCGCTCGACCATCGCCCCGATGGGGGTGTGCAGGTCCGTCCACCACTGCTCCCCGACGGCGGCCCGTACGGCGGCGGCGCTCGGCACCGGACCGGTGGTGGTCGCGAAGACGGCCCGGGCCAGGCGGCCGGTGCGCTCGGCGAGGTCACCCCACCCGGCGACGTCCCCGGCCGCGCCCACCGCGGCGAACGACCGCGCCGTCGCGCCCAGGTCGCCCGTGTCGACGAGCAGCCCGCGTGTCGGGTCGGCCGGGTCCGGGGTGTAGGAGGAGATCCTGCGGCGCCGCAGCGTCAGGTCGAGCCCCAGCTCGTCGCGCACGGCCCGCGGCAGCAGCGAGACGAGGTAGGAGTAGCGCGAGAGCCGGGCCGGCACCCCGGGGAAGGCCTGCACCGACTGCGTGGCCCCGCCGAGGTGGTCGGCCCGCTCCAGGACGAGCACGGAGCGGCCGGCCCGCGCGAGGTAGGCGGCCGCGGTGAGCCCGTTGTGCCCACCGCCCACCACGACGACGTCGTACCGGGCAGCGACGTCATGGCGCGCGTCCGGTTGCCGGCGGGACGGGGCTGCAGCGCTGGTCATCGACCCACGGTAGTCAGCCGAAGATCGGCCCGTCCGTCCGGGTGCGCTTGAGCTCGTAGAACCCCGGCACGCTCGTCATGAGCACCAGCCCGTCCCACAGCCGGCCCGCCTCCTCGCCGGTGGGTGCCGGTGTGACCACGGGGCCGAAGAAGCCGACCCCGCCGATCGCGACCACCGGCGTGCCGACGTCCTCGCCCACCAGGGCCA
>NZ_DAORSQ010000063.1:0-2074 GCF_035443605.1 Actinotalea sp.
CCCGCTCGACGACCAGCCCACGCCGCACCCCGACCGCCTCGAGCACGGCACCCCACCGCGCGACGAGCTCGTCCGCGACCGGCGGCAGCACGGCCGGGTCGAACCAGGCCGCCGCCGGTGAGCCGGGCAGCACGAGGCCCCGCGCGGGCACGAGGTCGCCGTCCTGGGCGTCGAGCAGCGCCTCGCCCCACCACGACGGCACCTCGGCGGCACCCCCCGGCGCAGCTGCGGCGACGAGCGCCAGCAGCACCGCGGCGGCGTCCTCGTCGCCGTCCAGGATGCGCTCGCGCAGCACGGGATGGCGGGCCAGCGCCGCGGCGTCGAGCCGCTGGGCACCGAGCCGCTCCAGCACCGGGTGGTCCGCGTCCGGGTGCACCACGCGCAGGCCCCAGCCCACGAGGGCGTCGAGGGCGTCCTGCGGGGCGTCGGCCAGCACCAGCCCGCGCACGCCGTGCACCACGCGCCCGTCGACCAGCGGCACGGGCGCTGTCGCGAGCTCGGCCAGCACGTCGGGACCGGCGGTCGCGACGAGCTCGCACACCCCGCGCAGCAGGGCAGGGGTGCCCGGGAGCTGCTCGATCACGGCGCCGAGCCCCACGGTGCGCAGGCCGAGCACCCGCACCAGGTCGCGCTGCGTGTCGGCCAGCCGGACGAGCGCGGGCACCCACGGTCCGAGCAGCCGCGCGGCGCCGTCGTCGCACGTCCAGGGCGCCTCGAGCACGACGGCGTCGCGCGGCGCGACGGCCGTGCCGTCCGGCGCCGTGAGCACGGGCGCGGCCGCGGTCGCGGCGAGGACCGCCTCCCGCAGGGCTGCGTCGAGCTGGCCGGCCGGCCAGCCGCGCGGCACGAGGTCGAGCGGGTCGGGTGCCGGCCGGCCGTCGGCGCGCTCCGCCCGGCACGCCAGCAGCAGGTCGGCCCACACCGGGCCGGCGTGCGCGACGACGGCGTCGGTGACCGGACCGGTCGCGACGTGCCGCCGCGCAGGGTCGAGCGGCAGGGTCGCGACGAGCAGTGCCGGGACCGTGCAGGGCTCGTCGGTCGGCGTCGGGGCGTGCACCACACCCCCGGCGGGTGGTGCGGCAGGCCCGCCGGGCGGTGCGGCGGGATCGGTGGGGGCTGTGCGCGGGACGGCCCAGGTGACCTGCCACCCGGGGCGCTCGCGCTCCTCGACGGGGCGCGTGGCGAGCAGCGCGGCCGGCAGCTCCCCCGCGCCGGTCGCCACCACCCAGCGGTCGGCGACGTGCTCGAGCACGCGCGCGGCACCGTCGACGTCGACCGTCACGCGGTCCAGGCCCGGCAGGGCGAGCAGCAGGGGGTCGCCCACGGCGGCGAGCTGGGCGCGCACCTGCGCGACGGCGTCGTCGTCGCGCAGCACGAGCACGACGGCGGTGTCCCACTGCTCGCCCAGGAGGACGGGCGAGGGGTCACCGCCGGGCGCGTCGTCCCCGGGCAGCGCGGCGCCGACGGCGGGGCCGACGCCGGCGAACGGGAGCCGCAGCGCGGGCAGCGAGCCGGCCCGGCGGCCGACCTCCGCCGTGAGCATCGACTCCCCGGCGAGGAGCGCAGCGGTCGCCGCGAGGGAGAAGTGCACCCCGCCGGAGCGCGAGACGACCGCCACCTCGTCCGCCACCGAGCGGACGGCGGCGAAACCGACACCGAACCGGCCGACCGTCGGAGCGGGTGCCGGCCCCGGCCCCGTCGGGGCGTCGCGCTTGGCCGAGGCGCGCAGCGAGGCGAGCGACGCCAGGCCGGCTGCGTCGAGCGGGGCGCCGGTGTTCGCCGCGACGAGCACGGGGACCGGCCCGGTGGTCAGCCGAAGGAGCAGGTGGCCGGGGCGCCCGGCGCGCACGGCGGCGTCGGCGGCGTTCTGGGCGAGCTCGACGACGACGCGGTCGCGGTAGTGGCCGCGCGCGTGGTCCTCCTCAGCGTTCGCATCCTCCCGCAGCCGTGCCGGGTGGGCGGTCCATGCCGCCAGGGCCGCGGCGCGCAGCCCCCCGGTGCCGAGCGGGTCGCTCACTCCTCGTCGGAGGCGGGGGCCGGCTCGAGGTCCGGCACGGGCTCGTCGGCGGGCGCG
>NZ_DAORSQ010000063.1:2174-12692 GCF_035443605.1 Actinotalea sp.
CTCGAGGTCCGGCACGGGCTCGTCGGCGGGCGCGAGGTCCGCTGCGAAGTCGAGGTCCGCTGCGAGCTCGTCGATGACGGGCGCCGGGTCCGGCCAGTCGCTGGGCATGGGGCCGAGGTCGGTCTGCGAGTGCGCCCCGCAGCCGTGGTCCATGCTCACCACGCGGCCGTCGTCGCCGGACCACTCGTTGGCGCACACGCCGAACTCGGTGCGCAGCGACCCGGCCAGCAGCAGCATGAACGCGCACGTCGAGCACGGTGCGCTGGCAGCGACGGCCGTCGGTGCCATCGGGCCGTGCGAACCGGCGTACCACCGCTGCGCGGCGTCCGAGCGGCCCTGCCAGGACAGCACGCGCTCGCGCCCCAGCCCCAGCTCGAAGAACGCGGTCGCGTCGGTGTCGAGGTCACCGGTCGCCTCGAAGCCCTGCTCGAGGCGGTCGTCGTCCGCCAGGTACGGCAGCACGTCGCCGGGGCCGAGGTCGCCTGGACGCAGCCGCTCGGACCACGGCACCCACACGGGCGCGAGGATCGCGTCGGGTCCGGGCAGCAGATCGACCTCGCACACGGTCGCCGCGCGGCCCCGCGGCACGCGCGCGACGGTGACCGTCCAGCGCCAGCCCACGTAGCCGGGCGCGGTGGCGGCGAAGCTGTGCGACACGAGGCGCTCGCCCACGACGACCACCCCGAGGTGCTCGCCGACGAGCTCCGGGCGCTCGGCGACCTCCTGCGCGGCGGCGCGCGCAAGGTCGACGGCCGAGGCCAGGACGGCGTCCTTCGTCGCGGTGGCCATCAGCCCTCGAGGTCGTCCGAGACGGCCCGGAGCAGGGAGGCGATCTGGGTCGCCTTGGCCTTCTCGGGGTAGCGGCCCCGGCGCAGGCTGTTGCCCACGCCGTCGAGCAGCTTGATGAGGTCCTCGACGATGATCGCCATGTCCTCCGCGGGCTTGCGCTGCGCCTTGACCACCGACGGGACGGGGTCGAGGAACGTCACCGACAGCGCCTGGGGGCCGCGGCGGCCGTCGGCCACCCCGAACTCGACCTTGGCACCGGGCTTGGGCGCGGGGGCCCCGGCCGGCATCGCGGAGGCGTGCAGGAAGACCTCCTCGCCCGCATCGTTGGCGATGAAGCCGAAGCCACGCTCGGCGTCGAACCACTTGACCTTGCCGGTAGGCACGGGAACCCCTGACGGGACGGAGGAGATGGACGGCCACCAGGCTACCGGGCGGACCGGGACCCGGCCGCCGCAATTCCGGCGCGACGGGCTACCAGGCGACGGCGAGCACCACGTTGAGCACGGTGAGGCCGCCGATGAGGCCCCAGGTGCGCGTGCTGACCGACTCCTTGCGCCGGCCCAGGACCACGAGCGCGCCGATGACGAGCAGGACGAGGAGCTTCACGCCCACCTTGGTGTTGTTGACGTCCTCCGGGTCGAGCGCCTGCTCGACGCCGACGAGGAGCAGCCCGGTGACCAGCTGGGTGAGCACGCCGTGGAACATCGCGGCGTTGACCACCTTGACCGGCGGCTTGATCTGCACGAGGAACCCGCCCAGCAGGCTCGCCAGGCCGAGGAAGTGCAGCACGAGCGCGATGTCCTTGACGATCTCCACGCGGTCTCCCGGTGTGCGGCCGGGTCTCCCCGGGACGATGGCTGGACGGTCGACGGCGGTGGCGCCGGACTGCGGTGATCCTACGGCCCCGTATCGTGGTGCGGATGGCCACCTACACCGAGCACCTGCGCGAGCGCGGTCCGGACGGGCTGGCCGCGCTGCTCGCGCTGCGCCAGGACCTGGCCGCCCCTCCGCCGGCATCGGTCCGGGCCCTCGGCGCCCGTGCCGCGAGCCGCGCGAGCCTCGAGCGCGTGCTCGCCGCGCTCGACACGCACGTGCTGCGCGTCCTCGAGGCCGTCGTGGCGCTCGAGGGCACGGTGCTGCCAGCCCCCACCACGGAACAGCTCGCGCTGGCGCTGGGCGAGGAGGTCGACGACGCGGTGGCCACGGGGCTCGCGCACGCCGTGCTGTGGTCCGACGACGGCCTGCACCCGTGCCCCGGGCTCGCCGACCTCATCGGGCCGTACCCGGCGGGCCTCGGCCCCTCGCTCGGGGCCACCCTGGCGCGCCGGTCCGCCGCCTCCCTGAGCACCCTCGCCGAGCAGATCGGCGCGCCGGCCGCGACCGCCGAGGCCGTGGCGGCGCACCTCGCCGGGCCCGCGACCGTCCCGCTGCTGCTCACCGACGCGCCGCGCGGCGCGGCGCAGGTGCTCGACGCCCTGGCCTGGGGCCCGCCCGTCGGCCGGATGCCCGACGCGCCCGGCCCGGCCCAGACCGCCGTCGGCTGGCTGCTGGCGCACGGCCTGCTCAGCGGCGGGGACCCGCAGCACGTGGTGCTCCCGCGCGAGGTCGCCCTGGCCCTGCGCTCGGGACGCACGCATCGCGACCAGCCGCCGGCGCCCCGTCCGACCCCCCGCGACGTGCCGGCCGCGACGGCCGACGCCGAGTCCGCCCGGGCGGCGCAGGACCTCGTGCGGCTCGCGGGCGGCGTGCTCACCGCGTGGGGCCGCGAGCAGCCGGGCGTGCTGCGGTCCGGCGGCCTTGGCGCGCGCGAGCTGCGCCGGCTGTCCACCCGCCTCGAGGTGGACGAGACCACCACAGCCCTCGTGGTCGAGGTCGTCGCCGCGGCCGGGCTGGTGGTCGACGACGGCGAGGACCCGCCGTCGTTCTGCCCCACGACCGCCGCGGACGTGTGGGCAGCCCTGCCGCCCGCAGAGCGCTGGGCGCAGCTGGCCCAGGCGTGGCTGGGCGCCGAGCGCGCCGCATGGCTGGTCGGCACGCGCGACGAGCGCGGCGCGCTGCGCACGGCGCTCGACCCCGAGTCCCGACGTCCGTGGGCGCCGCGGCTGCGCCGCGCGGTGCTCGGCGTGCTCGCCGAGGGCGCCATGACCACCGAGCAGGTGCACGACGTCCTCGTGTGGCGCACCCCCCGCGCCGCGCCCGCCCTGCACGCCGTGTCCGCGGTGCTCGCCGAGGCCGAGGCGCTGGGCGTCACCGGCGCCGGCGCCGTGGGCGCGGCCGGGCGTGCCCTGCTGGCCGGTCAGGACGCCGCGGGCACCGGCGCCGCACTGGCCGCGCACCTGCCGCCGTCGGTGGACCACGTGCTCCTCCAGGGCGACCTCACGGGCGTCGTGCCAGGGCGGCCGTCCGAGGCCCTCGACGCCCTGCTCACCGCGTGCGCGCTGGTCGAGTCCCGGGGCGCCGGGGTGACGGTGCGCTTCACCGAGGCGTCCGTGCGGGGTGCGCTCGACACGGGCCGCAGCGCGGAGGACCTGCTCGCCGAGCTGTCCCGGCACGCCCGCAGCGGCGTGCCGCAGCCGCTCGAGTACCTCGTCCTCGACGCCTCGCGACGGCACGGCCAGGTGCGCGCCGGCCTCGCGTCCTCCTACCTGCGCGGGGACGCCGCTGCGCTCGTCGGGCTCGCCGAGGACCGCGCGCTCGCCGGGCTCGGGCTGCTCCGCCTCGCCCCCACCGTCATCGCCGCGCAGGTGGCGCCGGCCACGCTCGTCGCGGCGCTGCGCGAGCGCGGGCTCTCCCCCGTCACCGAGGACCCGACCGGCCAGGTGGTGCTGCTCGACGAGAGCCCGCGCCGCGTGCGCGTGCCGCGCCGCGCCGCGCGCACCGCGGACGCGCCCGGCGCGGATCCAGCTCCCGACGTCGCCGCGGCCACCGAGCGCCGCCTGCGCCGCGTGGCGCGGGACCTGCTCGCCGGGGACCGCCGCGAGGCCGCAGCCGGACCGGGACCCGAACCCGACCCGAGCGACCCGGTGCTCGCCCTCGCGCAGCTGCGCGACGCCGTCGCCCACGGGACCGAGGTGTGGCTCGACGTCGTCGGGCCGCAGGGCACGACGCGGCGCCGGGTGCGTCCCGTGCACGTCGACGCCGGCCGCGTGCGCGCGATCGACGCCGAGCGCGAGGCAGAGCTGACCGTCGCCGTGCACCGGATCGCCCTGGTGACCCCGGTGCAGGCGGACACCACCGAGGGAGCCCGATGACCGACCGCCCCGCCGGACCGCTCATCGTGCAGAGCGACAAGACGCTGCTGCTCGAGGTGGACCACCCGGACGCGGACGCGTGCCGCCGCTCCATCGCGCCGTTCGCCGAGCTCGAGCGCGCACCGGAGCACGTGCACACGTACCGGCTGACGCCGCTGGGGCTGTGGAACGCCCGCGCCGCGGGGCACGACGCAGAGCAGGTCGTCGCCGTGCTCCTGGAGCACTCGCGCTACCCCGTGCCGCACGCGCTGCTCGTCGACGTCGCCGAGACGATGGCCCGCTACGGCCGGCTCCAGCTGGTCGACCACCCCACGCACGGCCTCGTGCTGCACGCGCTGGACCGCGCCGTGCTCGAGGAGGTGCTCCGCTCGCGGCGCACCGCAGGCCTCCTCGGCGCCCGGCTGGACGCCGACGACGTCGTCGTGCACCCCTCCGAGCGCGGGCACCTCAAGCAGGTGCTGCTCAAGCTCGGCTGGCCGGTCGAGGACCTCGCGGGGTACGTCGACGGCGAGGCCCACCCCATCGCCCTGGTGCAGGACGGCTGGTCGCTGCGGCCGTACCAGGAGCATGCCGTGGAGGGGTTCTGGCACGGCGGCTCCGGCGTCGTGGTGCTGCCCTGCGGGGCCGGCAAGACGATCGTCGGCGCCGCGGCGATGGCGCGCTCGCAGACCACGACGCTCATCCTCGTGACGAACACCGTCGCGGCCCGCCAGTGGCGCGACGAGCTCGTCAAGCGCACGACCCTGACGCCGGACGAGATCGGCGAGTACTCCGGTGCCCGCAAGGAGGTCAAGCCGGTCACCATCGCGACCTACCAGGTGCTCACGACGCGCCGCAAGGGCGTCTACACGCACCTCGAGCTGCTCGACGCGCGCGACTGGGGCCTGGTGGTCTACGACGAGGTGCACCTGCTGCCCGCGCCGATCTTCCGGATGACCGCCGACCTGCAGGCGCGCCGCCGCCTGGGCCTGACGGCCACGCTGGTCCGCGAGGACGGCCGCGAGGACGAGGTGTTCTCGCTCATCGGGCCCAAGCGGTTCGACGCGCCGTGGAAGGACATCGAGGCCCAGGGGTACATCGCCCCCGCCGACTGCGTCGAGGTGCGCCTCACGCTGCCCGAGCGCGACCGGATGGCCTACGCGACGGCCGAGCCGGAGGAGCGCTACCGGCTCGCCGCGTGCGCACCGGCCAAGAACCGGGTGGTCGAGCACCTCGTGGCCGCCCACCCGGACGACCAGGTGCTCGTCATCGGCCAGTACCTCGACCAGCTCGAGACCCTGGCCGACCACCTCGACGCCCCGCTCATCACGGGGGCCACGACGGTCCGCGAGCGCCAGCGGCTGTTCGACGCGTTCCGCGCCGGCGAGGTCACCCGGCTCGTCGTGAGCAAGGTCGCCAACTTCTCGGTCGACCTGCCGGAGGCCGCCGTGGCGATCCAGGTCAGCGGGTCGTTCGGCTCACGCCAGGAGGAGGCGCAGCGCCTGGGCCGCATCATGCGCCCCAAGGCCGACGGGCGCACCGCGCACTTCTACGCCGTGGTCTCGCGGGACACCGTCGACCAGGACTTCGCCGCCCACCGCCAGCGGTTCCTCGCCGAGCAGGGCTACGCCTACCGGATCGTCGACGCCGAGGACCTCATCGGGCACTGACCCGGCGCCGACCCGATCGGCCTCAGGCCGTGACGGCCAGCGCGGCACGCTCGCGGACCAGCGCGGCGAACCGGTGCGCGATCGCCCGGCCGGCGTGCTCGACGTCGTCCGCGCGAGCGCGGAACTGCTCCACCACCTCGGCGGTGTCGACGTCGTCGTGCAGCTCCGCCCACCCGGCGAAGACCTCCTCGGAGACCTCGGGGTGGAACTGCAGGCCCCAGGCCGAGCCGACCCGGAACGCCTGGTACGGGTAGAGCCGCGAGGAGGCGAGCCACACGGCGCCGGAGGGCAGGTCGACGACGGCGTCCGCGTGCATGGACGGCATGGCGGCGAGCACCCCGCCGTTGAGCGGGTGGTCAGCCGGGACGTCGGCGGCGAGCCCGCCGAGCAGGGCGTCGGCCGCGGCCTCGGGGCGCGGGTGGATGTCGATGACGCCGGCCTCGCGCCCGGGGGGCGCCGCCACCTGCACCTGGCCGCCGGTGGCGGCCGCGAGCAGCTGGGCGCCGAGGCACAGGCCCAGGGTGGGCAGGCCCGCGACGGAGGCCTGCGCCAGGAGGTCGCGCGTGGCCGGCAGCCACGGCGAGGCGGGGTCGACGACGCTGCCCTGGCCACCCAGCACGAGCAGGCCGTCGCCGCAGTCGGCCAGCATGGGGATCGCGTCGCCGGCCCACGGTCGCACGACGGCGAGGGTCACGGCGGGCGTGGCGACGTCGGGGGTCTCGGTCAGCCAGCCGGCGAAGCGGTCCAGCGGGACCGACGGCATGTTCTCGATGACGGTGAGGATCATCGGGCGATGATAGACATCCCATCTTTCGTGCCGGAAGCCGAAGGGCCCGCTCCGGCCCCGTTCGGCCGTGTGTGCTTCGTCACGCCCGCGGAGCTGATCTACGTTGCACGCGCCCGCCGCAGGGTCGAGGATCGAGGGGTGCACCGACGTCGATCCCGCCTGCCCCGGACCACCCCGCTCGCCCTGCTCGTCGCGCTCGCCGCGGGGGTCGGGCTGACGGTCCTGGGGGCCGGGCCGGCCGCGGCAGAGGACCCGATGGACCTCACGGCCGACGTCACGGACACCGCCGGGGTGCTCGGCGACCGGGTCGACGACGTGCAGGCCGCGCTCGACGCGCTGGCCGACGCGACGCAGTACCAGCTGTTCGTCGTCTACGTCGACACGTTCGGCGACGCCTCGGCCGCCGACTGGGCCACGACGACCGCGATCGCGTCCGACCTGGGGCGCGACGACCTGCTCCTGGCCGTGGCCGTCGAGGACCGCTCCTACTTCGTCTCCGTCGACGACGCCATCGAGCTCACCGACGACCAGCTCGACGCCGTCGCGACCGAGCGGATCGAGCCGGCGCTGTCGCAGGACGACTGGGCCGGCGCGGCCATCGCCGCGGCGCAGGGCTACCAGGACGCCGCCGGCGGGGGTACCGGGACGGGCTCGACCTCGGGCGGCCGCGGCTGGGTCACCCTGCTCGTCGGCGGGCTCGCGGTCCTCGCGCTCGTCCTGCTGGTCCGCTCCCTGCGGCGGCGCGGCGGCGCGGCGCGCGGCCCGCTCGACGGGCCCGCCGCCATGGCCGCCCTGCCGACCGCCGACCTCAGCCGCCGCGCGAGCAGCGCCCTCGTGGCGCTCGACGACGCCCTCAAGACGTCCGAGCAGGAGCTCGGCTTCGCCCAGGCGCAGTTCGGCAACCAGGCCACGCGCGCGTTCGGCGAGGTGGTCACCCAGGCGAAGGCCCAGATCGGCCGCGCGTTCACGCTGCGTCAGCAGCTCGACGACGCGACACCGGAGACCGAGCAGCAGGCCCGCGCGATGATGCTCGAGATCCTCGCGCTGTGCGAGCAGGCTGACACCGCTCTCGACGCGCAGACCGACGAGTTCGACCGGCTGCGCGACCTGCAGGCCCGCGCCCCGCAGGTGCTCGAGGAGACCGGGCGACGGGCCGAGGAGGTCGCCCGGCGCCTCCCGGCGGCGCAGGCGGCGCTGACCACTCTCGCCGCGACCTACCGCCCGGCCGCCCTGGGCTCGGTGCAGGACAACGTCACGCAGGCGACGGCCCTGCTGGACGGCGCGCGGACGAGCGTCGCGCAGGGGCTGGCCGCGGTGGCGTCCGACCGCGCCGCCGCCGTGGGCCTGGCGCGCACGGCGGAGGACGCCGTCGGCCAGGCCGTGACCCTCCTCGACGCGGTGGACCACGCCGGTGCGGACCTCGCGGCCGCCGGCGCCCGGATCGACGCCTCGCTGACCTCGCTGGGCGCCGATGTGGCCGACGCCGCGCGCATCGCCGCTGCCGACCCCGCCGTCGCGGCGACCGTGGCCACCGCCCGCCGGGCGCTGGACGCCGCACCGGCCGAGCGGGCGAGCGGGGACCCGCTGGCCGCCCTGCGGAGCCTCGTCGAGGCGGAGACCGCGCTCGACGCCGCCCTCGCGCCGGCCCGCGCCGCTGCCGAGCAGGCCGAGCGCGCGCGGGCCCAGCTGGCCGGGATGCTCGGCCAGCTCGCCTCGCAGGTCCGGGCCGTCTCGGACTTCATCGAGACCCGACGCGGGGCCGTGGGCGCCGAGGCGCGCACGCGCCTGGCGGAGGCCGCCCGGCTCGCCCAGGAGGCCGAGCGGTCGAGCGCGACGGACCCGGCCGGTGCCCTCGGGGTCGCCCAGCGGGCCCAGCAGCTCGCCGGGCAGGCCCAGCAGCTCGCCGAGGCCGACGTGTCCCGCTGGCAGCAGCAGCAGGGCGGCGGCGGGCCGCGCGCCGGCGGCGGGCCGAGCACCGGGTCGCTGGTGCTCGGCGGGATCCTGCTCGACCAGATCCTCGGCGGGGGCGGCGGCTTCGGCGGCGGCTCCTCCGGCGGGTTCGGGGGCGGGTCGTTCGGCGGGTCGTCCCGCTCCGGCGGCTCGCGGTCGTCCGGGCGGTCCTCCGGCCGGTCCACCGGGAGCTTCGGCGGCGGCGGCACCCGCGGTCGCCGCGGAGGGGGTGGCCGCTTCTGACGTCACGCCTCGACACACGGCACCAGCACCGCACCACCGAACGGAAGGCACTCGCACATGGCTGAGAAGCAGACCATCCTGGGTCGCATGGCCCAGCTGGCCAAGGCCAACATCAACGCGCTCATCGACCGGGCGGAGGACCCGGAGAAGCTGCTGGACCAGATGGTCCGCGACTACACCAACTCCATCGTCGAGGCCGAGGACGCCGTCGCGGTGACGATCGGCAACCTGCGCCTCGCGGAGGCGGACCACGCCGAGGACGTCGCCGCCGCGGCCGAGTGGGGCGGCAAGGCCATGGCGGCCTCCGCCAAGGCCGACCAGCTGCGCACCGCCGGCAACGTCGTCGACGCCGACCGGTTCGACAACCTCGCCAAGGTCGCCCTGGGCAAGCAGATCGCGTCCGAGGGCGAGGCCGCCGCGGCCGAGCCCATGATCGCGTCCCAGACGGACGTCGTCGAGCGCCTCAAGGCCGGCCTGGTGCAGATGAAGGACAAGCTGGAGCAGCTGCGCTCCAAGCGCGACCAGCTCGTCGCCCGCGCCAAGACCGCCCAGGCGCAGTCCCAGGTGCAGGAGGCGATCGGCTCGATCAACGTGCTCGACCCGACGTCCGAGGTGTCCCGCTTCGAGGAGAAGGTGCGCCGCGAGGAGGCCCGCGTCGCCGGCCAGGCGGAGATCGCCGCCTCGTCGCTCGACGCGCAGTTCGAGGAGCTCGAGGACGCCGGGGAGACCCTCGAGATCGAGGCCCGGCTCGCCGCGCTCAAGGGCGGGTCGTCCCCGGTCGTCATCGAGGCGACGCCCGTCGCCCCGCAGATCGGTTCTGGCCTCTGACCTGCTCGTCGACGCGTGACGGCGCCGTACCCCACCTCGGGGTGCGGCGCCGTCGTCGTTCCGTGCCGTCGTGGTGCGCACCGGGCGCTCAGGTCGCTCCCAGCCGGCTCCCAGGTTCGCGCGGGACACTGGGCCCATGACCGAGCCCGCGCGCGCCCCGGAGGCCCGGCTCGTCGTCGTCGACGACGAGCCGACCATCCGTGAGCTGCTCACCACGTCCCTGCGGTTCGCCGGGTTCGAGGTGCGCGCCGCGGCCGACGGCGCATCGGCCCTCGCGCTCATCGCGGCAGACGAGCCCGACCTCGTCGTGCTCGACGTCATGCTGCCCGACCTGGACGGGTTCGCGGTGACCCGGCGGATGCGCGAGCGGGGTCAGCACGTCCCGGTGCTGTTCCTCACGGCCAGGGACGACACCGGCGACAAGGTCATCGGGCTGACCGTCGGCGGGGACGACTACGTCACCAAGCCGTTCAGCCTCGAGGAGGTCGTCGCGCGGATCCGCGCCGTGCTGCGCCGCACGCGGCCGGGCGACGGCGCGTCGTCCTCCGTGCTGCGGTACGCCGACCTCGAGCTCGACGAGGACTCCCACGAGGTGCGGCGGGCCGGCCGGGTCATCGAGCTCTCCCCCACCGAGTTCACGCTGCTGCGCTACCTCCTGCTCAACCCCGGGCGGGTGCTGAGCAAGACCCAGATCCTCGACCACGTGTGGCAGTACGAGTGGGGCGGCGACGGCTCGATCGTGGAGTCGTACATCTCCTACCTGCGCCGCAAGATCGACCGCGCGCCCGGCGACGTGCAGCCCGTGCCGCTCCTGCACACCAAGCGCGGCGTCGGCTACGTGCTGCGCCTGCCGCCGAGCGCGGGGTGAGCCCGTGCTGACCTGGAACCGTCAGCCGCTGCGCACCCAGCTCACGGTGGTGTTCGCCGCGCTGCTCGTCGTCGGCCTCGGCCTGACCGGCGTGACCGCGTTGACCCTGCTGCAGCGCTCGCTCGTCGGGCAGGTCGACACCCAGCTGGCCAC
>NZ_DAORSQ010000063.1:12792-15864 GCF_035443605.1 Actinotalea sp.
GCGGCGGAGGCCACCCTGCGCCAGATGCGCGTCGCGCTCGGGCTCATCGCCGTCACCGTCGTCGCCCTCGGTGCGCTGGCCGGGTGGTGGGGCGTGCGCCGCGCCCTGCGGCCGCTGCGCGAGATCGAGGACACCGCTGCGGCGATCGCCGCCGGCGACCTCAGCCGGCGCGTGCCGGACCGCCCGGTGACCACCGAGGTCGGCCGGCTGGCCGGGGCCCTCAACGGCATGCTGACCCAGATCGAGCGGGCCTTCGCGGACCGGACGGCGTCCGAGGAGCGGATGCGCCGGTTCGTCGCCGACGCGAGCCATAAGCTGCGCACCCCGCTGGCCACCATCCGCGGGTACGGCGAGCTCTACCGGATGGGTGCGCTGACCACGGAGGAGGACGTCGCGGGGTCCCTGCGGCGCATCGAGGGATCCGCCGTCCGGATGGGCTCGCTGGTCGACGACCTGCTCGCGCTCGCGCGGCTCGACGAGGGCCGTCCGCAGCGCCACGACGCGGTCGACCTCGCCGTGCTCGCCGGGGATGCCGTCGCGGACCTGCGCGCCCTCGACCCCTCCCGCACCGTCCGCCTCATGGGGTGGGACGGCGGCACGACGGCGGGCGCCCTGACCGTGGGTGACGAGGCACGCCTGCGCCAGGTGGTCGCCAACCTCGTCGGCAACGTCGTGCAGCACACCCCGGCCGGCACGGACGTCGAGATCGCCGTGGGCCGCACGGCCGACGGCGCGCACGCCGCGCTCGAGGTGCGCGACCACGGCCCCGGCATCGCCCCCGAGCACGCCGCGCGGGTCTTCGAGCGGTTCTACCGGGTCGACGCGTCCCGGGGCAGGGACTCGGGCGGGGCGGGCCTGGGGATGGCGATCGTCGCGGCGATCGTCGATGCGCACGCCGGCAGCGTCGCGCTGGCGCAGACGCACGGCGGCGGGACGACCGTCCGACTGCTGCTCCCGGCCGCCGGGAGCGGGCCGACGGTCTAGCATGACCAGTCGTTGTCCCCGACAGGATGAGGCACGGCGATGGGCGTCACCGACGCACCCCAGTGGTTGATCTCGGCGTGGAGCAGAGCGGCCGTCGGCGCCGGGGCGACGGCCCCGCGGGACGAGGTCGACGCGGTCGGTGAGGAGCTCCTCGAGCGCTGGTCCGACCCGCACCGCCACTTCCACAACCTGCGACACCTGACCGACGTGCTCGCCCGCGTGGACGAGCTCGCCGAGGAGACCCACGAGCCCGACCTCGTCCGCCTGGCCGCCTGGTACCACGGCGCCGTCTTCGACGCGGCGGAGAAGGTCTCCTACGCCCACCGCGGCGGCGAGGACGAGATGGCCAGCGCCGCGCTCGCGCGCGAGGAGCTGACCGGCCTGGGTCTGCGGCCCGCCGCCGTCGACCGCGTCGTGGAGCTCGTCGTGGCGCTGGCCCGGCACGTCTCGCGGCCGGAGGACTTCGACTGCGCCGTGCTGTGCGACGCCGACCTGGCGATGCTGGCTGCGGACCCGCAGCGGTACAAGGCCTACCTCACCGACATCCGGGCCGAGTACGCCCACCTGCCCGTCGAGGAGTTCGTCCGCGCGCGGATCGCCATCCTGCGGCGCCTCGAGCACCGACCCACCCTCTTCTCCAGCCCGCTCGGCGCGGCGTGGGAGGAGCCGGCGCGGCAGAACCTCGGCGGGGAGCTGCACCGCCTCGAGAAGGAGCTCGCCAAGATCGAGGCGGCCCACGCGGCGCAGGACGCGGCCGAGGCCGCGGCAGCGGCCGCCGTCGAGGCGGCGGAGGCGACCGAGGCCTGACGCGCGGAGCGCGCCGTCCCCAGGGTCACGCCACGCGGCCCGGCTCCACGGCACCCCCGCACCCTGGCCACCCGGTCCTGGCCCGTCCCTCCACAGCCCGCCCGTACCCGGCCACGACGTCTGGCCACCCCCGCCTACCGTTGCCGCACCACGACACGGACGGAGACGGGCATGAGCAGGTACGAGGTCGACAGTGCGCAGGTCGCCCAGGCGGGGGCCGCGGCGGGGGCGTCGGTGACGGTGATCCGCAGCGAGGTGGCAGCCCTGGTGCGCCACCTCGCTGACCTGCAGGCCGGCTGGCACGGCGGTGCCGCGACCGCCTTCGGCGGGGTCCTCGCCGACTGGACGGTCACCCAGCACCGGGTCGAGGCGAGCCTCGACCAGATCACCGCAGCGCTCGGCGCGGCAGCCCAGCACTACGCCGAGGCGGAGCAGCAGGCCGCCCGGCTGTTCTGGCGCTGAGGGCGGGTCCCGACACGCGGCCGGGTGACCGGCGCCGGCCGCCGCGCGCGCCGGCCGGGCCGACCTGGCACCATCACCGGATGGCCGTGCTCATCGACCCTCCCCTGTGGCCCCGGCACGGTCGCGTCTGGGGCCACCTGGTGAGCGACACGTCGCTGGCGGAGCTGCACGCCTTCGCCGCCCGGGCCGGGATCCCCGAGCGGGGGTTCGACCAGGACCACTACGACGTCCCCGCCGAGCGGTACGGCGAGCTGGTGGCCCTGGGCGCCGAGCTCGTCGACGGTCGGGTGCTCGTGCGGCGCCTGCGCGCGTCGGGCCTGCGCGTGCGGGCCCGCGACCGGGTCCCCCACACGCACTGAGCCGTGCGGCACCCCCGGCACGCAGCACGGCGGGCGCCCCCCGAGGGGGACGCCCGCCGTGTCGGTGCTGTGGTGCGAGCGGACCTGATCAGTCGATCAGAAGTCCATCCCGCCCATGCCGCCGTCGCCGCCACCGGCCGGGGCGTGACGCTCCGGCTTGTCGGCCACGACGGCCTCGGTGGTGAGGAACAGGGCCGCGATGGACGCCGCGTTCTGCAGGGCAGAGCGCGTCACCTTCACCGGGTCGTTGACCCCGGCCGCGAGCAGGTCCTCGTACACGCCGGTCGCGGCGTTGAGGCCGTGCCCGGACGGGAGGTTGCGGACCTTCTCCGCCACGACGCCGCCCTCGAGGCCGGCGTTGATGGCGATCTGCTTGAGCGGAGCCTCGAGCGCGACGCGGACGATGTTCGCGCCGGTCGCCTCGTCACCCTCGAGCTCGAGCTTGGCGAAGACCGCCTGG
>NZ_DAORSQ010000064.1:0-15366 GCF_035443605.1 Actinotalea sp.
CTCGGCATCGCCGCCGCGTCGCTCGCCGCCGCCGCGGTCGCGCTGCCGCGCGCACCGGGCGCCGGTCGGGCCGCCCACGCGGCGGACGTCGTGGCCTCCGGTGCGCTCGTCGCGGCCACGGCCAACCTCGTCAACCTGCTCGACCTGCGGCCGGGCCGTGCCCTCAAGGCCGGCGCGATCCTCGCGGTGCCGACGCTGCTCACCGCCGGTGCGCCGGCCGCGGCGGCGAGCCTCGGCGCGGCGGCGGCCGCGCTGCCGGGCGACCTCGCCGAGCGGGACATGCTCGGCGACGGCGGCGCCAACGCGCTGGGCGCCCTGCTCGGCACGGCGGCCGTCGTGGGCTGCCCACGTCCCGTGCGCTGGGCGCTGCTCGCCGGCGCGGTTGCGCTGACCGTCGCGAGCGAGAAGGTGAGCTTCACCGAGGTGATCGCCAGGACCCCGGGTCTGCGCGAGCTCGACGCCTGGGGCCGGCGGGGGTGAGCGCGCGGGCCCGCCCGCTGGCCGCGGGGCTCGCCGGGGCGGCGGCGATGATCGCGCTGGTCAACGTGGCCAGCCGGCTGATGGGGTTCCTGCGGTGGTTCGTCATGGCCAGCGAGGTGGGGCCCAACGCGCTGGGCGACGCCTACACGTCCGCGAACACGCTGCCCAACGTCCTCTTCGAGGTGGCGGCCGGTGGCGCCCTTGCCGGGGCCGTCGTCCCGCTCGTCGCCGCTCCGCTCGCGCGGTCGATGCGGGCGGAGGTCGACCGGACGGCGTCCGCCCTGCTCGGCTGGGCGATGGTGGTCCTGGTGCCGCTCGCGCTGGCCGTGGCGTTGTTCGCTCGCCCCCTGGTGGGCCTGTTCCTGTCGAGCGGGACCGACGGCCAGCTCGACGTCGCCGGGGTGCTGCTGAGCACCTTCGCGCTCCAGCTGCCGCTCTACGGGCTCGGGGTGGTCCTCAGCGGCGTGCTGCAGGCCCAGCGCCGCTTCCTCGCGGCGGCGCTCGCGCCGCTGCTCAACAGCGTCGTCGTCATCACGGTCTTCCTGGTCTTCGGCCAGATGGTCACGTCGGGCAAGGACGACCCCGCCTCGATCGCCGACGGCGCGATCCTCCTGCTGGGCTGGGGCACCACGGCCGGCGTCGCGGTGATGAGCCTGTCCCTTGTCGGTCCGGTGCTGCGGACCGGGGTCCGGCTGCGCCCCACCGTGACCTTCCCCCCGGGCGTCGCCGTGCAGGCCAGGGCCCTGGCCATCGCCGGGCTCGGCGCGCTCGTGGCGCAGCAGGTGAGCGTGGTGGTCGGCCTGGCGCTGGCCAACCGTTACGGGCAGGACGGCACCTTCTCGGTGCTGCTCTACACCCAGGCGGTCTACTTCCTGCCCTACGCCGTCCTCGCCTACCCCCTGGCCACGGCCAGCCTGCCGCGCCTCGCGGAGCACGCCGCGCGCAGCGAGGGCGCGGAGTTCGCCGGGCTCACGGCGCGGACCACCAGGGCCGTGCTCCTGGTCTCCGCCGTAGGTGCCGCGGCGCTGGCCGCCGTGGCACCGGCGGTGGAGCAGGTCTTCGCCCCGATCGCCGACGGCAGCGTGCGGGGGATGGCGACGGCCCTGACGGCGATGGCCCCCGGCCTCCTGGGCTTCGCGCTCATCCTGCACCTGTCCCGCGCCCTCTACGCGCTGCACCGCGGTCGGTCGGCCGTCGTGGCGACGGCCGCCGGCTGGCTCGTCGTGGCGGGCACGGCGCTCGTCATCGTCCCGGCACTGACGGGCGGCGGGCGGGACCAGGTCGCGACCCTGCAGGGCCTGGGTGCCGCGGGCTCGCTGGGCATGACGGTGGCCGGAGTCGGGCTCGTCGTCGCCGTCGTCCGGGCTGCGGGCGGCGACGCGGCGCGCGGTGTGCCGCGCACCGTCGGCGTGCTTGTCGCCGGCGCCGGCGCCGGCGCGGGGGCCGGCCGCTGGCTGGCCGACGTGGTCCTCGGCCCGGCCGGCACCGCGGGTCTGTGGCGCGCGCTGCTGGCCGGCATGGCGGGTGCCGCGGTGGCAGGAGCGGTGGTCCTCGCGGGCGCCGTTGTCGGTGACCGGACCGTCCTGGCGACGTTGCGGGGCCGCGACACCCCGCCACCCGCCGGAGCGGGCCCGTCCGTCCGGTAGAGTCGAAGCCCGTGGCAGAACGCGCGCATCGACTGGCCGGGCGGTCGAACAACACGACCCGGCACATCTTCGTCACGGGGGGCGTCGCCTCCTCGCTCGGCAAGGGCCTCACGGCCTCGAGCCTCGGTCGGCTGCTGCGGTCACGCGGTCTGCGGGTCACCATGCAGAAGCTGGACCCCTACCTCAACGTCGACCCCGGGACGATGAACCCGTTCCAGCACGGCGAGGTGTTCGTCACCGCCGACGGCGCCGAGACGGACCTGGACATCGGCCACTACGAGCGGTTCCTCGACGTCCCGCTCACCGCCGAGGCCAACGTCACCACCGGGCAGATCTACTCCACGGTCATCGCCAAGGAGCGTCGGGGGGAGTACCTGGGCGACACCGTCCAGGTGATCCCGCACATCACCGACGAGATCAAGCGGCGGATGCGTGCCCAGGCCGGGCCGGAGGTCGACGTCATCATCACCGAGATCGGCGGCACGGTGGGCGACATCGAGTCCCAGCCGTTCCTCGAGTCGGCCCGCCAGGTGCGCCACGACCTCGGCCGGGACAACGTCTTCTTCCTGCACGTCTCGCTCGTCCCGTACATCGGGCCCAGCGGCGAGCTGAAGACCAAGCCCACCCAGCACTCGGTCGCGGCGCTGCGCTCGATCGGCATCCAGCCGGACGCCCTCGTGCTGCGCTGCGACCGCGAGGTGCCGGAGTCGGTCAAGCGCAAGATCGCGCTCTTCACCGACGTCGACCAGGAGGCCGTGGTGACGGCGGCCGACGCGCCGAGCATCTACGACATCCCGCGCGTGCTGCACGCCGAGGGCCTCGACGCCTACGTCGTGCGCCGCCTCGACCTGCCCTTCCGGGACGTCGACTGGGCGGCGTGGGAGAAGGTGACGCACGCGGTGCACCAGCCGCGCACGCGGGTCGAGATCGCGCTCGTCGGGAAGTACGTCGACCTGCCGGACGCGTACCTGTCGGTCACCGAGGCACTGCGGGCCGGCGGGTTCGCCAACGACGCCGCCGTCGACATCCGCTGGGTGGCGTCCGACGCCTGCGCCACGCCGGAGGGCGCCGAGCGCGAGCTGGCCGGGGTCGACGCGGTGCTCGTGCCGGGTGGCTTCGGCGTGCGCGGGATCGAGGGCAAGGTCGGCGCCCTGACGTGGGCCCGCACCCACCGGGTGCCGACCCTGGGCATCTGCCTCGGCCTGCAGGTCATGGTCATCGAGTACGCGCGCACGGTCCTCGGCCTGACGGACGCGTCGTCGTCCGAGTTCGACCCGGCCACCGAGCACCCGGTCATCGCCACGATGGCCGAGCAGCTGGCGATCGTGGGCGGGGACGGCGACATGGGCGGCACCATGCGGCTCGGCTCCTACGACGCCGTCCTGGTCCCCGGCTCCGTGGTGGCCACGGCGTACGGCGCGGAGCGCGTCAGCGAGCGCCACCGGCACCGCTACGAGGTCAACAACGCCTACCGCGCACAGCTCGAGGAGGCGGGGCTGATCGTCTCCGGGGTCTCCCCTGACCGGTCGCTCGTCGAGTTCGTCGAGCTGCCCCGCGAGGCGCACCCGTACTACGTCGCCACCCAGGCGCACCCGGAGTTCCAGTCCCGGCCGACCCGGGCCCACCCCCTGTTCGCGGGTCTCGTCCAGGCGGCCCTGGCACGCCGCGAGGAGCGGTGACCCTGCGCGACGTCCCCGGTCGGCGGCCCGTGCTCTCCCACGAGCTGCTGCACGCGGGCATGATCTGGGACCTCGTCCGCGAGACCGTCGACCTCGGCGAGGCCGGCGTGGTGCGGCGCGAGTACGTGCGCCACCCGGGCGCCGTCGCGGTGCTCGCGCTCGACGAGGCGGAGCGCGTGCTGCTCGTGCGGCAGTACCGGCACCCCGTCGGGGCGGAGCTGTGGGAGCTCCCGGCCGGGCTCCTCGACGTGCCCGGTGAGCCCCACGTCGCCGCCGCCGCCCGCGAGCTCGCCGAGGAGGCCGACCTCGTGGCGGGCTCGTGGTGGCACCTCGTCGACTACCTGGCCAGCCCCGGGGGCAGCGACGAGGTGGTCCGTGTGTACCTGGCCCGCGACCTGACCGACGTCCCGCAGGGGGACCGGCACGTGCGCACCCACGAGGAGCACGGGATGGTCGCCGAGCGGGTGCCCCTGGACGACGCGGTCACCGCGGTGCTCGACGGGCGCGTGCGCAACCCCTCGGCCGTCATCGGGGTCCTGGCCGCCGCGGCGGCCAGGACGCGCGGCTGGACGGGCCTGCCCCGGGCTGACGTCGACGCCTGACATTCACCCGGTCGTGGGGGCCTCCCGCCCGGTGCGCGCCGCGATGCCCACCTAGGATCGAGCGCGTGATCCCCCGGTCCCTGACGCGCGGCGCTGCCCTGCGGCAGGAGACCCGGGGCTGGGTGCTCGCGCTGGTCCTGATGCTCGGCGCGCTCGTGTGCATCCTCATGGCCAGGGGTCCCGTGGCGCCGCTCGAGCAGCTGCCTCCCGCCGTCGGCCAGCTCGATGTGCCGCGTGCGGTGATGCTGCAGGTCGCCGCCGCGGCGCTGCTCGTGCTGGCCATCCCCGCCGTGACGTTGCGTCGCCACACCGGGGTGCTCTGGTGGCTCGTCGTGGGGTCGATCGTCGTCAACAGCGTCGTGCTCGCCGGGGCGACCTCGACGGCCGGCCTCGTGCTCACCTCGATGGCCTACACCTACGCCGTGCTCTACGCGGCCTACGCCTTCGAGCGTCGCCTGCTCGTCGGCGTGCTGGTCGCCGTGCTGGTCGGCTCGCTCGTCGGGTCGGCCCTGTCCGCGACGGGCTTCCGGTTCATCGTGTGGTTCTCGACCGTCGGTGGCGTCGTCGGCGCCGGCGCCGTGCTGGGCCACGTCATGCAGCTGCTGCGCTGGTACGCGACGGTCGACGCGCTCACGGGGGTGCTGACCCGCACGGCGTTCGACGCCACGGCCCACTCGGCGTTGAGCAGCGCCCGACGCCGTGGGGCGCAGTCCGTGCTGGTGCTCATCGACCTGGACGGGTTCAAGGCCGTCAACGACACCCACGGGCACGCGGCGGGGGACGAGCTGCTGGTCGCGACCGTGGAGGCGTGGGGGCGCCGGCTCCGGGGCCAGGACGTGCTCGGCCGCTCCGGGGGTGACGAGTTCGTCCTGCTGCTGCCGGACACCGACCTGGCCGGGGCCCGTGTGCTCGTCGAGACGCTGGGTGAGGTCAGCCCCATCGCCTTCTCCGCCGGCCTCGCACTGGCCGGCCCGGAGGACACCCTCGACCACCTGCTGCGCCGGGCCGATGCCGGGATGTACGAGGTCAAGCGCACCCGGATGGACGCGGGCGGGGCCTGAGCCGTCGGCTCAGGCGACCGCCCGCTCCGCGATCGCCCGCTCCCGCTGGGCGGAGAGCTGTGCGGTCTGGGCCACCACGAGGAGGCAGGCGCCGAGCATGTGCGCCGCGACGAGGACGGCCGGCAGGTCCGTGAGGTACTGCACGTACCCGATGAGACCCTGGGCCAGCGTCACGACGAGCAGCACGAGGGTCGCCCTGGCGGGGCCGGACGGCGCGCCCGCGGCGACGGCCCGGCGGAGCAGGACGAGCACGGCGACGACGACGGCGACGTACGTCCAGACGGAGAGCGCGTGCACCTTGGAGATCGCCGCCGGGTCCAGCGCGAAGCGGTAGGCCGCGTCGTCGTCGCCCGAGTGCGGCCCGGCGCCGGTGACCACGACACCGAGGGCGAGGACGATCGCCGCTAGCGGCACGAGCAGCAGGGACAGCCTGCGGGCGCCGGGGTCCACGACGGTCAGCGCCGGGCCGTCGGGCTGCGCCTCGCGCAGCACCAGTGCCGTCGAGACGGCGACGAGCGCCATCGAGATGAGGAAGTGGCTGCCGACGACGGCGGGGTGCAGCTCGACGAGCACCGCCATCCCGCCGACGACCGCCTGGACGACGACGCCGAGCAGCGGGGCCAGGGCCAGCAGCCGCACCCCGAGCGGGCGGCGCGGGCCGCGCAGCACCACGAGTGCCGCCGCCACGGCGAGGACCACGAGCACGCCGGTCAGGGTGCGGTTGGCGAACTCGATGATCGGGTGCCAGGTGGTCGCCTCGTGGAGCACGGGGGTGAACTCGCCGGGCTCGCACTGCGGCCACGTCGAGCACCCGAGGCCGGACCCGGTCAGGCGGACGGCACCACCGGTGACGACGATGACCACCTGCGCCACGAGGTTGGCCAGCAGCACCCGCCGGGTCAGCCGTCGCGACGGCCACCGGCGGGCGGCGGGTGCGGCGGCGGGGGAGGCTGGGGGGGAGGAGGGCGCGGCGGGGGGCTGGGTCAGGCTGCTCACCGGACCACCGTAGCCGCGCGACGATGCCGCGGTCGCCCCGCTCAGTCCCAGCGGAACCAGCGGGTCGCGGCCGCCCCGAGCAGGGCGGCCCAGCCGGTCAGGACGAGCAGGGCGACGGCAGGTGCCGCACCGTCCGTGAGGGCCGCCCGCAGGGCCCCGCCCAGGGCTCCGGCGGGCTGCCACGCTGCCAGGGCCGCGAGCGGCCCTGGCAGCTGGTCCGCGGGGAGCACGACGCCGCCGCCGACGAGCAGGAGCACCCACAGGAGGTTGGCCACGGCCAGCACGGCCTCGGCGCGCAGCACGCCCGCGAGGAGCAGCGCGAGGCTGGTGAACGCCGCCGTGCCCAGCAGCAGGGCGAGCACAGCCGCCGGGATCCCGGCGGGCTCCGGGCGCCAGCCGAGGGTCACGGCGACGGCGGAGAGCACGGTCACCTGGCCGGCCTGGAGGACCAGGACGGCCCCGACCTTGCCCGCCACCAGCCCGCCGCGCCCCAGGGGCGTGGTCGCCAGCAGGCGCAGCACGCCGTTGCGCCGGTCGAACCCCGTGGTGATCGCCTGGGACGTGAAGGCCGTCGACATCACGGCGAGCGCGAGGATGCCGGGGGCGACGAGCGCCATGCGGTCCCCGGGGCCGACGTCGACGAGGTCCGTGCGTGTGAGCACCACGAGCAGCAGGACCGGCAGCACGAGGGTGATGAGCAGCTGCTCGCCGTTGCGCAGCACGGTCCGCGTCTCGAGCAGCACCTGCGCACCGATCCGGCGGGCCGCCGGCGCGGCTGCGCGCGGGGCGTCGGGCGTCGGGCGCGGTGCGGACGCGGACGACGGCGTGGTGGGGCTCATCGCAGCTCCCGCCCGGTGAGGTCGAGCACCACGTCCTCCAGCGTCCGCCGACCCGCATCCATCGCCGTGACCAGCAGACCGGCGTCCCGGGCCCAGCCCGTCACCGCGTGCAGCAGGGCGGGGTCGGCCGGGGCCCGGACCTCGAGCTCACCGGCCGTGGTGACCGTCACCGCGATCACGCCCGCGGAGGCGGCCGCGCGCTCGCCCGCGGCCGCCGGTGCGGTGAAGCCGCCGTCGGCCAGCGCGGCCGCGAGCCCGCGCGCCGCGACGTCGGGCACGGCGCCGCGCACGCTCAGCCGCACGACGCCGTCGTCCCCGACCAGCTCTGCCGGCGTCCCGGCGACGAGCGCCCGCCCGTGGTCCACGACGACGACGTGGTCGGCGAGGGTCTGGGCCTCGGCGATCTGATGCGTGGTGAGCAGCACGGTGGTGCCCTCGCCACGCAGCTCGGCGACGAGGTCCCAGACGGCGAGCCGGGCCTGGGGGTCGAGGCCGGCCGTCGGCTCGTCGAGCAGCAGCACCTCGGGACGGCCCACGACGGCGGTGGCGAGCGCGAGGCGGCGCCGCTGCCCCCCGGACAGCCGGCGCACCGTGGTCCGTGCGAAGGCGTCGATCCCCAGCCGGGCCGCGAGCGCCGCGACGTCGCGCGGGGCGACGTACATCCGGGACACGTGCGTGAGGACCTCACCGGCGGGCACGGTGCTCGGCAGACCGCCGTCCTGGAGCATCACCCCGACGCGCGGACGCAGGGCCCTGGCGTCGGCGACCGGGTCGAGGCCGAGCACGCGCACGCTGCCGGCGTCGGGCCGGCGCAGGCCCTCGCAGCACTCCACGGTGGTCGTCTTGCCGGCGCCGTTGGGGCCGAGCACCGCGGTGAGCGCACCGGCCGGGGCGGCCAGGTCCAGGCCGCGCACCGCCGGGGTCGCGCCGTAGCTCTTGACCAGGCCGGTCACGAGGACGGCCGGTGCGGGGGAGGGAGGCACGCAGGGAGTCTAGGCCCGCCCGTGCGCCAGGTGAGGTGAGCCTTCGTTGCCAGGAAGGATTTCAGCAACGACGATGTTGCCAATATCGTTGCGCCGCGAGGTGGCGACGCCGCACGACCGAGCCGAACGGAGGTGACCATGGCTGACGACCCGACCGAGGGCCCCACGCGCGAGCGGATCCTGCGCCTGGTCGCCGAGGCCGGCCCGGTCTCCGTCGTCGAGCTCGCCCGTGACCTCGCGCTGACCACGGCGGGCGTCCGGCGCCACGTCGCCGCGCTGGAGGACAGCGGGCAGATCGTCGTGCACGCGACCGGTCAGCCCGGGCCGGCGGGGCGCGGGCGCCCGGCACGCCGCTACGTCGCCACCGAGCGCGGTCAGCAGGAGATGGTCGGCGCGTACGCCGACCTCGCCGCCGAGGTGCTCCGCTTCGTCGCCGAGTCCGGCGGCGAGCCGGCCGTGCACGCCTTCGCCGAACGCCGCGTCGCCGACCTCGAGGCCCGCCTCGACCCGGCGATGGCTGACGTCGGCGACGACGTCGCCGCGCGCGTCACGGCGCTGGCCGCGGCCCTCGCGGCGGACGGCTACGCCGCGTCGGCCCGGCCCGTGCCCGCCGGGCGTGCCGTCCAGCTCTGCCAGGGGCACTGCCCCGTGCAGGACGTCGCGGCGCAGTTCCCCGAGCTGTGCGAGGCAGAGACCCAGATGTTCGCCCGGGTGCTGGGCGTGCACGTCCAGCGCCTGTCCACGCTCGCCTCCGGCGGGCACGTCTGCACCACGCACGTCCCGGTCGGCCTCGTCGCCGCCGGTCTCCCCGCCCGACCCGACAGCCGCCCCGACGCGGCGATGGAGGCACGACGATGAGCGCACCCGCGCAGTCCACGACGACCCCCGCCCCGACCTCCGACGCGGAGATCATCGACTCGATCGGGTCGTACGGGTACGGCTGGCACGACTCCGACGCCGCCGGGCAGTCCGCCCGGCGAGGCCTCGACGAGAGCGTGGTCCGCAACATCTCCGCGCTCAAGGACGAGCCGCAGTGGATGCTCGACCTGCGCCTGAAGTCGCTGCGCCTGTTCGAGAAGAAGCCCATGCCCGGCTGGGGCGCCGACCTGTCGGGGATCGACTTCGACAACATCAAGTACTTCGTGCGGTCGACCGAGAAGCAGGCCACCAGCTGGGAGGACCTGCCCGACGACATCAAGCGCACCTACGACCGGCTCGGCATCCCCGAGGCGGAGAAGCAGCGCCTCGTCTCCGGCGTCGCGGCCCAGTACGAGTCCGAGGTCGTCTACCACCAGATCCGTGAGGACCTCGAGCAGCAGGGCGTGCTCTTCCTCGACACGGACACCGCTCTGCGCGAGCACCCGGACGTGTTCCTGGAGTACTTCGGCACCGTCATCCCGCCCGGCGACAACAAGTTCTCGGCGCTCAACACCGCGGTGTGGTCCGGCGGCTCGTTCGTCTACGTCCCGCCGGGTGTGCACGTGGACATCCCGCTGCAGGCCTACTTCCGGATCAACACCGAGAACATGGGCCAGTTCGAGCGGACGCTCATCATCGCCGACGAGGGCTCGTACGTGCACTACGTCGAGGGCTGCACGGCGCCCATCTACTCGAGCGACTCGCTGCACTCCGCCGTCGTGGAGATCATCGTCAAGAAGAACGCCCGGGTGCGCTACACGACCATCCAGAACTGGTCCAACAACGTCTACAACCTCGTCACCAAGCGGGCCACGGCCGCGCAGGGCGCGACGATGGAGTGGGTCGACGGCAACATCGGCTCCAAGGTGACGATGAAGTACCCCGCGATCTACCTCATGGGCGAGCACGCCTCGGGCGAGACGCTGTCCATCGCGTTCGCCGGCGCGGGCCAGCACCAGGACGCCGGGGCGAAGATGGTGCACGCCGCACCGCACACGTCGTCCTCGATCATCTCGAAGTCCGTGGCGCGCGGCGGCGGGCGCACGTCGTACCGCGGCCTGGTCCAGGTGCTCGAGGGCGCCGAGCACTCGTCGTCGAACGTGCTGTGCGACGCGCTGCTCGTCGACCAGATCTCGCGCTCGGACACCTATCCGTACGTCGACGTCCGCGAGGACGACGTGTCCATGGGGCACGAGGCGACGGTCTCGCGGGTCAGCGAGGAGCAGCTGTTCTACCTCATGTCGCGCGGCATGCCCGAGTCCGAGGCGATGGCGATGATCGTGCGCGGGTTCGTCGAGCCGATCGCCCGCGAGCTGCCCATGGAGTACGCCCTGGAGCTCAACCGCCTCATCGAGCTGCAGATGGAAGGGTCCGTCGGCTGATGACGTCCGCCACCCCCAGCACGCTCGAGACCACCGCAACCGGAGAGGCACCGACCACCGCGATGTCCCAGTCCACCGACCAGCTCGGCCTGAGCACCGACCACAGCCGGGCCGTCGCCGACGCCCCGCACACGCACGGGCGCGGCGGCGTGCCGCAGGCCTCGCGCGCGGCGCGGCCGACGTCCTTCGACCTCGCGGACTTCCCTGTGCCCACCGGCCGCGAGGAGGAGTGGCGGTTCGCGCCCGTCGCCCGCATCGTGCCCTTGTTCGACGCCGAGGGCACCGGCCTGACCGGCTCGGGTGTCCAGACCACGGTGGTCAACCCGCCCGAGGTGCAGGTCGAGATCGTCGGCCGCGACGACGCCCGGCTCGGCACCGCCGGCCGGCCGGGCGACCGCACCGCCGCGTCCGCGTGGACGTCGTTCCCCGAGGCCACCGTCGTGACCGTCAAGGCCCAGGCCGTGGCCTCGGCCGCGACGAGCGTGCGGGTCGAGGGGACCGCGCTGGGCGAGCTCGCGCCCACCGCGACCCACCTCCTGGTGCACGCGCTCGAGCTGAGCGAGGCCGTCGTCATCGTCGACCACGTCGGCGCCGCGCTGCTCACCGAGACCGTCGAGATCGTCGCCGAGGCCGGCGCGCACCTCACGGTCGTCTCGATCCACGACTGGGCGGCGGGTTCCGTCCACACCACGGCGCACCGCCTGCGGCTGGGCCGCGACGCGACCGTCAAGCACATCGTCGTCACGCTCGGCGGCGACGTCGTCCGGGTCACGCCGGACGCGGAGTTCACCGGCGAGGGCGGCCAGATCGACGCGCTCGGCCTGTACTTCGCCGACGCCGGCCAGCACCAGGAGCACCGGCTCTTCATCGACCACGCCGTGCCGTCCTGCCGCTCGCGCGTGACGTACAAGGGCGCCCTGCAGGGCAACGGCGCGCACACGGTCTGGGTGGGTGACGTGCTCATCCGGGCCAACGCCGAGGGCACCGACACCTACGAGCTCAACCGCAACCTCGTGCTCTCGGACGGCGCGCGCGCCGACTCGGTGCCGAACCTCGAGATCGAGACCGGCCTCATCGAGGGTGCCGGGCACGCCAGCGCGACCGGCCGGTTCGACGACGAGCAGCTGTTCTACCTCCAGGCGCGCGGCATCCCCGAGGCCGATGCCCGGCGCCTGGTGGTGCGCGGCTTCTTCGCCGAGCTCATCGCGAAGATCGGCGTCCCGGCGATCGAGGAGCGGCTGCTCGGCGCGATCGAGGCCGAGCTCGCGCGCTCCATGGGCGAGATCGAGACCGGCGCGGCCCGGTGAGCGCGCTCGAGGCCTGTCGCATCGCCGACCTCGCCCCCGGTACGGCCCTGCGGGTCGAGCTCGCGGGCGATGCCGGCCCGGTCGAGGTGGCCGTCGTGCGCGCCGCAGACGGCACCGTGCACGCCATCTCCGACATCTGCTCGCACGGGCAGGTGTCCCTGTCCGACGGCGACGTCGAGGGCTCCACCATCGAGTGCTGGCTGCACGGGTCGAGCTTCGACCTGCGCACCGGCGCCCCCCTGGCGCTGCCCGCGACCCGCCCGGTCCCCGTCTACCCCGTCACCCTCGACGGCGAGCGCGTGCTCGTCGACGTCGACGCCACCACGAACGCCTGAGGAGCCCCCATGTCCACCCTGGAGATCCGCGACCTGCACGTCAGCGTCGAGACGAAGGAGGGCCCCAAGGCCATCCTGCGCGGCGTCGACCTCACGGTCGCCGCCGGTCAGACGCACGCCATCATGGGCCCCAACGGCTCGGGCAAGTCGACCCTCGCCTACTCGCTCGCCGGCCACCCCAAGTACCAGATCACCAGCGGCACGGTGCTGCTGGACGGCCAGGACGTGCTGGCGATGACGGTCGACGAGCGCGCGCGCGCCGGGATGTTCCTGGCCATGCAGTACCCGGTCGAGGTGCCCGGCGTCAGCGTGTCGAACTTCCTGCGCACGGCCAAGACCGCGATCGACGGGCAGGCGCCACCGCTGCGGCACTGGGTCAAGGAGGTCCGTACCGCCATGGAGCAGCTGCGGATCGACCCGGTCTTCGCCGAGCGCAACGTCAACGAGGGGTTCTCCGGCGGGGAGAAGAAGCGCCACGAGATCCTCCAGATGGAGCTGCTCAAGCCGAAGATCGCGATCCTCGACGAGACGGACTCCGGCCTGGATGTCGACGCGCTGCGGATCGTGTCCGAGGGCGTCAACCGCGTCGCGGCGTCCGGCGAGGTGGGCGTGCTGCTCATCACGCACTACACGCGGATCCTGCGGTACATCAAGCCGGACTTCGTGCACGTGTTCGTCGACGGCCGGATCGCCGAGGAGGGCGGCCCGGAGCTCGCCGACCAGCTCGAGGCCGAGGGCTACGACCGGTTCGTCCGCACGAGCGTCTGAGCCCGTCCGGCCAGCGCGACCAGCCACCGACCCGCCGAGGAGACCGATGACCACCACCGCCGCACCGCCGGACGGCTCCGGCGCGCCCGCGGCGGCCGACCGCCCGCCGGCCGGGCTGTCGCCGGCCGAGCTGGCGGCGGTCCGGGCGGACTTCCCGCTCCTGGCCCGGACGGTGCGCGGCAAGCCGCTGGTCTACCTCGACTCCGCTGCGACGTCCCAGCGGCCCGACGTCGTGCTCGACGCGGAGCAGGACTTCTCCACGCAGCGCAACGCCGCCGTCCACCGCGGCGCGCACGCGCTCGCGGAGGAGGCCACCGAGGCCTACGAGCAGGCCAGGGTCGAGGTGGCAGGATTCGTCGGCGCGGCGCCGGACGAGATCGTCTGGACCTCCAACGCGACGGCGGCCCTCAACCTCGTCACCTACGCCCTGTCCAACGCGACGGCGGGACGCGGTGGAGCCGCGGCACGGCGGTTCGTGCTCGGACCGGGCGACGAGATCGTCGTCACGCAGGCCGAGCACCACGCGAACCTCGTGCCGTGGCAGGAGCTCTGCGCGCGCACGGGCGCCACGCTGCGCTGGATCGGCGTGGACGACGACGGCCGGCTGCGCACGGACGAGCTCGCGACGGTCGTCACCGACCGCACCCGGGTGCTGGCCTTCACGCACGCGTCGAACGTCACCGGTGCGGTGACCGACGTCGGCGCGTTCGTGGCCCGGGCGCGCGAGGTGGGCGCTCTGACGGTGCTCGACGCGTGCCAGAGCGTGCCCCACCTGCCCGTGGACCTGAACGCGCTCGGCGTCGACCTCGCCGCGTTCTCCGGGCACAAGATGCTCGGCCCCACGGGCGTCGGTGCGCTCTACGGGCGGCGCGAGGTGCTCGAGGCGATGCCCCCCGTCTCCACCGGCGGCTCGATGGTCGAGGTCGTCACCATGGAGAACGCCACCTACGCCGCTCCGCCCCAGCGGTTCGAGGCCGGCACCCAGATGGTCTCGCAGGTGGTCGGCCTCGGCGCTGCGGCGCGGTACCTCGGTGACCTGGGCATGGCCGCCGTGGCCGCCCACGAGGCCGCGATGACCGCGCTGCTGCTCGACGCCGTCGCGTCGGTCCCCGGTGTGCGCGTGCTCGGACCCACGACGCCGGCCGACCGGCTCGCCGCCGTCTCGTTCGTGGTGGACGGCGTGCACGCGCACGACGTCGGCCAGGTGCTCGACGACGCCGGTGTGGCCGTGCGGGTGGGGCACCACTGCGCCCAGCCGCTGCACCGGCGGTTCGGCGTCGCGGCCAGCGCGCGCGCCTCGGCTGCGGTCTACACGACGGCCGACGACGTCGCGGTGTTCGCCCGCGCCCTGGCCGGCGTGCGGCCGTACTTCGGCCTCGGTGACGCGGAGCCCGCCGGGAGCGCGACCGACGGGGGAGCCCGATGAGCTCGATGGACCAGCTCTACCAGCAGCTCATCCTCGAGCACGCCAAGAGTCCGCACGGCAAGGGTCTCCGTGCCGGCGGGTCCGGGGAGTCGTTCCAGGTCAACCCCACGTGCGGGGACGAGGTGCGGCTGCGCGTGCACCTCGCGCCCGACCTCGCCGGCGCCGCGGGGCCGGTCGTCGAACGCGTCTCGTGGGAGGGCCAGGGATGCTCCATCTCCCAGGCGTCGCTCTCCGTGATGGCCGACCTCGTCGAGGGTGTCCCGATGGCCACGGCCGAGGGGCTCGGCGAGACCTTCCGCGAGCTCATGCACTCGCGCGGCAAGGGCCTGGACGAGGACGCCGAGGACGCGCTCGGCGACGCCACGGCCTTCACCGGCGTGTCCCAGTACCCGGCGCGCATCAAGTGCGCCCTGCTCGGCTGGGCGGCGCTGCGCGACGCGCTCGCCCAGGCAGGCACCCCCGACCCGGACGTCGCCCCCGGCGACGTCGCGCCCGACCAGGAGGACCGATGACCAGCGCCCCCGGGGCCACGCCCAGCCCGACCACAGCGGCCGACGTCGAGGAGGCCCTGCGCGACGTCATCGACCCCGAGCTCGGGATCAACGTCGTCGACCTCGGACTCATCTACGGCGTCGCGCTCGACGGCAACAACCACGCCGTCATCGACATGACGCTGACCTCGGCTGCCTGCCCGCTGACCGACGTCATCGAGGACCAGGCCGGTGCCGTGCTGCACGGCCTCATCGACGGCTTCCGGATCAACTGGGTCTGGATGCCGCCGTGGGGCCCCGAGAAGATCACCCCCGACGGGCGCGAGCAGCTCCGCGCCCTGGGCTTCAACATCTGACACCGACCCCGCGTCGGCTGTCCCGCGCTCGGCGGTGGCCTCGGTACCGTCCCGCGGCTGCCGCGGCTGCGGCCTTGGCCGCGCCTCCGACGGCCTT
>NZ_DAORSQ010000065.1:0-15281 GCF_035443605.1 Actinotalea sp.
GCCACCGGTCAAGAGTCCCCGAACCACCCCCGAAACCTATTGATCAACACGCCCTGGGAGGCGTGATGCTTCAGCTCCGGCCCGGCCTGTGGGCGATGACGTCGAGCTCGTGGGGGTGCAACACCTTCCTGGTGGCTGATGCCGGACGGGTCCTGCTGGTTGATCCCGGGCCTTCGTCCCAGCTCGACCCGGTGGCACGCCAGCTGAGGGCGGCGGGGCGTTCGCCTCATGACGTCACCGACATCCTGTTGACGCACTACGACTGGGACCACACGCGATCCGCGGCCGAGTGGCATCGCCGCACCGGGGCCACGGCGTGGTTGGGCGCGGCCGACGTGGAGATCCTGCGGACCCGCACGGTGCCGGGTCCCCGTCTTCGCCAGCTCACGGTGCGCCTGTTCCGTCTGCCCGACCTGCCCGACGACACGGTCGAGCTCCGTGGCGAGGTGACGGTCGTCCCCGGCCTGACCGCCGTGCCGAGCCCTGGGCACACCCCGGGCCACTACGCGTTCGTGTGGCATGACGTCGCACTGATCGGCGACGCCGCCCTGGTCGGACCTGATGGTGAGCTGGTGCCGTTCTCGCCGAGCCAGATGATGACGGATCCGGCCCAGGGCGATGCGTCGCGCGCCATGCTGTCCTCGCTGCCGGTGCGCCAGTTCTGCCCGGGCCACGGCGCAACCGTCGAGCGCCTCGGCCGCTGACGGTCCGGGCCCCGGAAGGTCCCTCGAGCGGGCTGGATCCCGTGGTAGACGCTCCGAGGTGCCAGCACGCGGCTCGACCGCAGCTCCGAGCCGCTGACCTGTACCAGCACAGCCTGCGACGGAGGGCGCGCCGGGCCATGGTCAGCCCGCCATCGCGCGCCCCGAGCCCTCCGCAGGTGAGGCCGTCGCAGCCGACCTTCATGGCGGCCCCGTGCGGGAGTCGAACCTGAAGTGCTCACGGGATCGGGGTGGTCGTCGACGGCGGTGGCCACCCTGGCGCAGGTGGTCGAGCTCGTGGCCGGATGCTCGCACGCCTGCTCCTGGCGGTGCTGCTGGGCACCCGGGCACCGCACCCGCCGCACCCGGCCGCGCCGCGAACCTCGTGGTGCTCCCGGCACGCCGCCAGCGCGACCAGGCACGATCCCTGATGGCGACTCCGGCTCCCGAGGGTGCCTAGCGCTGCGGCGTGGGTGCTCACCGCTCACCGCACGGGAACCGTTGCCACTGCGGGCGGTGCATCGTCCCGAGCGACCTCGCCGGGGTGCTCGACGTGGGTGCCTTCGACGCTGAGGACGGGCAGGATCCGGTCGAGCCAGCCCGGTAGCCACCAGTTGGCTGGGCCGATGCGGTGCATGATCGCCGGGACGAGGAGCATGCGGATGATGAAGGCGTCGAGCAGGACGGCTGAGGCCATGCCCAGGCCCATGAGCTTGATGGTGCGTGAGTCGCCGAAGACGAAGGCTCCGAAGACGACGACCATGATCGTGGCGGCGGCGACGATGACGGTCCCGGCGTCGGCGTGGCCGGTGCGGACGGCTGCGGCGTTGTCGCCGGTGCGCTTCCACTCCTCGTGCATCCGGCTGACGAGGAAGACCTGGTAGTCCATCGACAGGCCGAAGAGCATGGCGAACAGGATGACGGGCAGGAAGGGTTCGATGGGTCCGGCCTTGCCGAGGCCGATGAGATCGCCGGCCCAGCCCCACTGGAACACGGCGACGACGACGCCGAACGCGGCCGCGACGGACAGCAGGTTCATCAGTGCCCCGACGAGGGGGACGAGCAGGCTGCGGAAGGCCAGGACCAGCAGCAGCAGCGACAGGCCGATGACGACCGAGACGAACAGCGGCAGGGTGTCCTGGATCTGGCCGGCGAAGTCGTCGAAGGTCGCGGTGGGGCCACCGACGTGCACGGTCATGGGTGCGGCCTGTTCGGCCGCCGGGGCGATCTCGGTGCGGACCCGGTCGATGAGGTCGCTCGTGGCGACGTCCTGCGGGCTGGTGGTGGGGATGACGCGCAGCACGGCGGCGGTGCCGTCGGGGTGGAGCATCGGACCGGCGACCGAGGCCACCGCGGGGTCGGCCTGTAGCGCGGCGAGCAGCGGCATGAGGACGGCCGGGTGGCCGTCGGTCACCGGGGTGTCGGTGAGGTCCACCGCGAGGATGAGCGGGCCGTTGATGCCGGGGCCGAACCCGGTCGCCAGGGCGTCGTAGGCCTCGCGGGTCATCGTGCCGACGGGGTCGTTGCCCTGGTCGGCCGCGCCGAGTCGCAGGCTGCCGACGGGCAGGGCGATGGTGGCCAGCAGGGCGACGGCGACCAGGGCGAGCACCACGGGGCGCCGCTGGACGTAGCCGGCCCAGCGGCGGAACGCCCCCGTGGAGTGCTCCGGCACGAGGATCCCGGCCGCGAGCATGGTGCGGTCACGCCGGCCCAGGACGCGCAGCCCCAGCGCGCCGAGGAGCGCGGGGACCAGGGTCGTGGCGGACAGCACGGTCAGGACCACCGAGACGGTGGCGCCGATCGCCAGCCCGCCGAGGAACTCGATGCCGGTGAGGAGAAGGCCCAGCAGGGCGATGACCACGGTGATCCCGGCGAAGACGACAGCCCGGCCGGAGGTGTCCATCGCGGCGACGATCGAGTGCCGCACGTCCATCCCGCCGCGCACGTTGGCCCGGTGGCGGTTGACGATGAACAGCGCGTAGTCGATGCCGACACCGAGCCCGAGGAGCACCCCCAGGGTGGGTGCGACGTCGGTGATCGTCGTGACGTTCGAGGCCAGCCGGACCATGCCGGTCGCGACCCCCAGGGCCGCGGCCGCCGAGACGATGGGCAGCAGGGCTGCCAGGGCCGAGCGGAACACCAGCAGCAGCACCAGGCCCGCGACGGCCACGCCGAGGAGCTCGGCCGGGCCGATCGTCGGGTGGGACAGTCCCGCGACGCCCTGACCGCCGACGGCGACCTCGAGTCCCTCGGTGCTGGCGTCCGTCACGAGGTCGACCATGGCCCGCAGGTCATTTGCCGGCACGTCACGCGCCGACGCGGCGTACTGGACGCTCGCGTAGGCGATCGTCCCGTCGGGGCTGATCTGGGCCGCCCCCATGGGCCCGTACGGGCTGCGTACCGCGGTGACCGAGTCGAGCGCGGCGACCTCGTCGAGCAGGGCGGTGAGCTCCTGCTGGACGGCCGGGTCGGTGATCTGGCCGTTGGTGGCGGTCGCGACGATCGTGTCGGCGTCGCCGCTGGCCTCGGGGAACTGCTCGGTGAGCAGGTCGACGGCGGCCTGGCTGTCGGTGCCGGGCAGGGCGAAGCTGTTGCGGAAGTCCGTCCCCACCGCTGCGGCGGATAGCTGGGACACGGCGATGGCGGCGACCCAGACCAGGGCCACCACCCAGGGGTGACGTGAGCTCCATCGGGCGAGCGGTGCCATCGGATCGGACTCCCTTACTTGACGACCGGTAAGTACGCTGAGGAGGCTAGGGTGGTCGCGAACTAGACGATCGTCAAGTCGGGAGGTCCGGATGGGTGCCGAGGAGCACGGCAGCACACGCGAGCGCATCCTCGCCGTCGCCCTGGAGCTGTTCGGCGCCCGCGGCTACGAGGGCACCTCGATCCGCGACATCGCCGACCGCATGGGCATGACCAAGGCGGCGGTCTACTACCACTTCCCGGCCAAGGAGAACCTGCTCGCCGAGCTCCGCGGCCCGGCGACCACCCGGATCGCCGGGGTCCTGGCCGCCCATGGCCCGGCCGCCGACCCGCCGCGCCGCCGAGCCCTGGTCGAGGCGCTCGTCGACGTCGTCGGGGACGTCGGGCCCCAGGTGGTCGTCCTGCTCTCCGACCCCGCCGTCGGCCCCCACCTACCGGCGTTGACTGCCGAGGGCTCCCTGCCGACCAGGGTCGCCGCTGCCCTGCTCGGCCCGCTGCCCGACGACCCGCAGGAGGCAGCCGACGCCAGGGTCCGCGCGGCGTGCGCCATCGGCTGCCTGCCCGCCGGGGTCCAGGCCTGGCGCCGGGACCGCCCCGGGTCGACCAGCCTGGACCAGCGCACCCGAACCGTCCTCGTCCAGACCGTGCTCGCGGTGCTCGAGGCCGGTGGCCCGAGGTCACTGGACCGCTGATTTGTGACGGCCGCTGCGGGTTCATTTCCCGGTTCAGCCACGGCATCCTTGCCGGGAGGGAGCGCGCCGTCCCCGCGGGGCACGCGCGCTCGGCCGGCCAGCGAATCGAGGACCCGTGAACCCGTCAGCCGACGACGCCCGGAAGGATCCGGTGGCGCCCACGGCGAAGCCGGCCGGACGGGGCCGCGTGCTCGTCCTGTCGACCATCGGCTTCACGCTGATGTTCGCCGTGTGGCTCATGTTCGGCGTCCTGGGGATCCCGATCCGCGAGGAGTTCGGCCTCAGCGACGTCGAGCTGTCCTGGCTCACGGCCACGGCGATCCTCAACGGGGCGCTGTGGCGGCTGCCTGCCGGGATCCTCGCCGACCGCTACGGCGGACGACGGGTCTTCGTCGTGATGCTCCTGGCGACGGCCGTTCCCACGTTCCTCGTCTCGCAGGCCGACAGCTTCACGATGCTGCTGGTCTTCGCATTCTTCGCCGGGTTCGCCGGCAACTCCTTCAGCGTCGGGATCGCGTGGAACTCGGCGTGGTTCCCTCGCGATCGCCAGGGCTTCGCGCTCGGCGTCTTCGGGGCCGGCAACGTCGGTGCGTCGGTCACCAAGCTCGTCGGCCCGGCGCTCATCGTCGCCGTGCCGTCGATGACGCTCCTCGGGCTGCGCTTCGACGGCTGGCGCTTCGTCCCGTTCCTGTACTCGGTGCTGCTCGTGGTGATGGCCGCGGTGATGTGGTTCGGCACCCCGTCGCATGACCACAAGCCCGGGCAGGGGCGGTCGATGGTCTCGATGCTGGGCCCGCTGCGCCATCTGCGGGTGTGGCGCTTCAGCCTGTACTACGTGGTGGTCTTCGGGGCGTACGTCGCCCTGGCGGCCTGGCTGCCCAAGTACTACGTCGACGTGTTCGAGGTACCGCTGCACGAGGCCGCCCTGCTGACCGCCCTGTTCATCTTCCCCGCCAGCCTGCTACGGCCCTTCGGCGGCTACCTGTCCGACAGGTTCGGTGCCCGGGTGGTCATGTACTGGACGTTCGCCGCGATGCTGCTGGCCACCGGCGTCCTGATGATGCCGTACGGCTACATCGTCATCCAGGTCTCGGAGGAGATCGACGCGAGTGGCGTGCGCGAGGTGCTGCCCTACGAGCTCTCGGTGGGCGTGTTCACCGGCGTGGTCGTCCTGGTGGGCGTCGCGATGGGGATCGGCAAGGCGGCGGTCTACAAGCACATCCCCGAGTACTTCCCGACCGACGTGGGCGCGGTGGGCGGGCTGGTCGGCACGCTGGGTGCGCTCGGCGGCTTCTTCCTGCCCCCGATGTTCGCCTACCTGCAGCTGTGGACGGGCATGCCGCAGTCGACGTTCTTCCTCCTCTTCGCCCTGACCCTGGTCGCCGCCCTCTGGATGCACCTGACGGTCCACCGCATGCTGCACCGCCGCTCGCCGGAGCTCAGCCACCGGTTCGACGACGTGCCCGAGCACCGATGACCCCGCGGTGAGCGACGTCGGCGGTGCGCCGGGGCGCCTGCCGGCCGACAGCCGCGGCGTAGGGGCCGGACCGCCATCGGTGGACCGTGGACACCGTGTGGTCCACTCTGGGCTGTACCTGGGGGCCGACGGGAAGGGCGCCGACATGATCACGGCCGCGAGCGATCGGCCGCGCCGTGCCGGAACCTCGGGGCGGAGGCATCGATGGCCGCGGTGACCGTGCCGGCCGACGTGCGATCGCCGACCTGGACCTGGTGGCGCGAGGCCTCCGCGTCCGTCGCCGACCTCGGCGTCCTCGTGCCGATCGCCGTGGCCCTCATCGTCGGCAACGGCCTGTCGGCCACGGCCGTCCTGCTGCCCGCCGGCCTGACGTACCTCGCCGCCGCCTGGCTCTACCGGGTCCCGGTGGCCGTCCAGCCGCTCAAGGCCTTCGGCGCGGTGGCGATCGCGGCCGGTGCGGGGGTCGAGACGATCGCGGCCGGCGCGCTGCTCATGGGTGTGGTCTTCCTCGCGCTGGGCGGCACCGGCGTCCTCGACCGCCTGGCTCGCGTCTTCCCCGTCGCGGTCACGCGGGGCGTCCAGCTCGCCGTGGGGCTGACCTTCGCGCGGATCGCCTGGGGCCTGGTCACGGGCCCGCCGGCGGCCTTTCAGGCGACCCTGGCCCCGGCCCTCGCACTCGCGGTGATGGTGGGGCTGACCGTGGTGCTGCTGCGGTGGCCCGGCCGCCTCGTCCTGGTGGTCGTCGCAGCGGGGATGGTCGTCGCCGCAGTTGTCACGCGGGGGGCAGGGGCGCCGGTGTGGGGGCCGTCCGCCGTGGCGCTCCCGCACATCGACCTCGCGACGCTCGCCGCGGCCGCGACGCTGCTCGTGCTGCCCCAGGTGCCGCTCACGCTCACCAACTCGTGCCTCGCGCCCGCCGACGCCGCACGCGCCTACTTCGGCCCCCGAGCCGCGGCCGTGACCCCCAGCAGGCTCGCGCTGTCGCTCGGGGCGGCCAACGTGCTCGTCGGCGCCGTCGGCGGGATGCCCCTGTGCCACGGGGCCGGCGGGATGTCGGCCCACCACTCGTTCGGTGGTCGCACCGGGCGCACCCCCGCCCTCATCGGGGGCGCCCTCGTCGTGGGGGCCGTGGCCGGCGGCGCGGGCCTGGCGACGCTGCTGAGCGGCTTCCCCCTGCCGCTGCTCGCGGCGCTGCTCGTCGTCGCCGGCCTCACGCACGTCCTGCTGCTGCGGGACCTGAGGGGCGCGACGTCGTGGTCGATCGCCGTGGGCGTCGGGGTCCTGGGGTTCGCCACGAACCTGGGATGGGCCGTCCTTGCGGGGCTGGTCGCCCACGTCGCCGTCGCCCGGCTGCGGCGGGGCGAACGATGACGGGGTCCCCGGCCGGCCCCGGTGCCCACGGGCGAGGCGCCGGCATCGCACCTCTGGTGGCCCCGGGCCCGGCCCTGGACGCCCAGGACCGGGTGCGCTACGCGCGCCACCTGCTCCTGCCCCACCTCGGCGAGCTCGGCCAACGCCGGCTGCGCAACGCGCGCGTGTGCGTCGTGGGTGCCGGTGGGCTGGGCTCGCCCGTGCTGCAGTACCTCGCCGCGGCGGGTGTCGGGCGGATCGGGGTCGTCGACTCCGACGACGTCGAGCTGTCGAACCTGCAGCGTCAGGTGGTCCACGGGGCGGGCGACGTGGGCCGCCCCAAGGTCGACAGCGCCGCCGAGGCGCTGCACCGGCTCGACCCGGGGGTGCAGGTGGTCACCCACCACGTGCGACTCACCGCAGCCACCGTCGACCTGCTCGCCGACTACGACCTCGTCGTGGACGGGACGGACACCTTCGAGACCCGGTACCTCGTCAACGACGCGTGCGTGCGGCTGGGGCTGCCGGAGGTCTGGGGCTCCGTGCTCCGGTTCGACGCCCAGGTGAGCGTCTTCTGGGGGCGCCCGCCGGCGGGCTCCGGCGTCCGGCCGGTCCAGCTGCGTGACCTGTTCCCGGCCCCGCCACCGGCCGGGGACGTGCCGTCGTGCGCCGAGGCGGGTGTGCTCGGGTCGCTGTGCGGGCAGGTGGGCTCCGTGATGGCCACCGAGGCCATCAAGCTCATCACGGGCATCGGCCGGCCCCTGCTCGGCCGGGTCCTGGTCCTCGACGCGCTCGAGCAGCGCTGGACGGAGATCCCGCTTCTCGGTGCCGCGGCCGAGCCGGCCGACCTGCCGCGGCCGGCGACCCACCAGGAGCCCGGGGTGCCCACGGTGTCCGTCGCCGCGCTCGCGGCGGCGATCGCCGCCGGGGGGCCAGCGGCACCCGTGGTCGTCGACGTGCGCGACGACGCGGAGCGCCGCACCCTCGTGGGCCCGCCGGCCATGGGTGTGCCGCTCGCGGACATCCTCGCCGGGCGGGACCTCGGGCGGATCCCCGCGGGTCGGCCCGTCGTCCTGGTGTGCCGCAGCGCGGTGCGCTCCGAGGTCGCGGGGCACGCCCTGCGCGCGGCGGGCTACGACGTCGCGCACCTGGCGGGCGGTGCACTGGCCTGGGTCGCCGAGGGCGGGCCGGACGCCGTCGGCCGTGCGCACGGCGGCGCGGACCTGCCTGCGAACGCGGCCCGCACGGAGGCTCCATGAGTGACGTCATGAGAACGGTCGCGGAGCACCGGCGCGCGGCGCTCGACCTCGTCGCACCGGTCCCCACGGAGACCGTGCCCCTGGGCGATGCGCTCGGCCGCGTGCTGGCGGAGGACATCACCTCCGGCACCGACCTGCCCCGGTGGGACAACTCCGCGATGGACGGCTACGCGGTGCGGGCCGCGGACACGACCGACGCCGGCAACCGACCCGTCCTGCTCCGGGTGGTGGCCGACCTTCCGGCCGGGAGCGCCGAGAACCCCGCGGTCCTGAGCGGGACGGCCGCCAGGATCATGACGGGCGCACCGTTACCGCGTGGCGCGGACGCGATCGTCCCGGTGGAGGAGACCGACGGTGGCACAGCCGTCGTGCGCGTGCTCCGGCCCGCCGCCGCCGGGGCGCACATCCGCAGGGTCGGCGAGGACCTGCGTGCCGGTGACCCGGTGGTCGACGCGGGCGTCGTGCTCGGACCGCGTCAGCTCGCCGCGATCGCCTCCGTCGGGAGGGACCGCGTCCTGGTGCGGTGCCGGGCGCGGGTCGCCGTGCTCTCCACGGGCACCGAGCTCGTCGCCCCTGGCTCGGCCCTGCGCCAGGGACAGATCCCGGACTCCAACTCCCTGCTGCTCGCCTCGGCCGTCCGTGCGGCGGGGGGTGAGGTCACCTCCATCGCCAGCGTCGGCGACGACCCCGCAGCGCTTCGCAGGCTCCTCGACGGCCTCGCAGGGACCGTCGATCTCGTCGTGACGAGCGGGGGCGTGTCCATGGGCGCGTACGAGGTGGTGCGGCAGGTGCTCGAGGGCCGGCCCGGCACGGCCTTCGTGCGGGTGGCGATGCAGCCGGGCAAGCCCCAGGGACTGGGCGTCCTGGGCGGCGGCACGCCGATCCTGTGCCTGCCGGGCAACCCCGTCAGCGCCTACGTCTCGTTCGAGGTCTTCGTCCGGCCCGTCCTGGACCGGCTCGCCGGGCTGGATCCCGACGCCCGCCCGGTGCTGCGGGCCACCGTCGACGACTCCTGGACCCCACCGTCCGGACGTGCCCAGTACATGCCCGTGGTGATCTCGGGACCGAGCTCGGACCCCCGGGTGCGCCGGGCTGTACCCGGGGGATCGGGTTCCCACCTGGTCGCCGGACTGGCCAGGGCCGACGGGCTCGCCATCGTCCCGGCCGGTACCCCGGCCGTGCGCGCGGGCGACCACATCGACGTGCTGAGGAGTGTTTGATGGACGAGAACCCGTTCACCCACCTGGACCGGGCAGGTCACGCCCGGATGGTCGACGTCACGGGTAAGACCCCCACCGCGCGCGAGGCCACGGCGGCGGGCTTCGTGCGGTGCGCCCCGGAGGTCGTCGCGGCCCTGCGCTCGGGCACCGTGCCCAAGGGGGACGTCCTCGCGGTGGCGCGGGTGGCCGGCATCGCCGCAGCCAAGCGGACCCCGGACCTGCTGCCGCTGGCCCACGTCATCGGCGTGCACGGGGCGTCGGTCGATCTCGAGGTGGTCGACGACGGCGTCGAGGTCCGGGCGCAGGTGCGCACCGCCGACCGCACGGGCGTGGAGATGGAGGCCTTGACCGCAGTGAGCGTCGCCTGCCTGGCCGTGGTGGACATGGTCAAGGGCCTGGACCGCACCGTGCGGATCGACGCCGTGCGGCTGCTCAGCAAGACCGGTGGGCGGTCCGGGACCTGGGCCCGCGAGGAGGAGGACGGACGATGACCAACGAGCGAACCGACCGCACAGAGGGCACCGAGAGCCCGCGACCGGAAGGACCGCCCGACCCGTTCGACGCGATCGTCCTTGCCGGTGGCGAGGGGGTCCGCCTCGGCGGGGTCGACAAGGCCTCCGTCGTGGTCGGAGGCCGCCCGATGCTCGAGCACGTGCTCGCCGCGGTCGCCGGGGCGCGCCGACTGGTCGTCGTCGGGCCGGCCGGGCTCGACGCCTTCGGCACGGCCCGGGTGCAGGAGGATCCGCCGCTGGGCGGACCCGTGGCGGGGATCGACGCCGGACTGACGCACCTGGGCGCCGCGGGAGACGTCCCGGTCCTCGTGCTCGCGTGCGACCTGCCGCTCGCCGCACCGGCGGTCGCCGACCTGCTCGCCGCGCGGGCCCAGGCTCCCGCGGCGGACGGTGCGGCGCTCGTCGACGCTGAGGGTCGTCGGCAGTCCCTGCTGGCCGTCTACCGACGCGAGGCCCTGGTGACGGCGCTGGACCGGCTGCGGGCCGGCGGGGGAGTGCACGGCGCCTCGATGCGCCGTCTGCTCGACGGGCTCGACGTGGTCGAGGTGCCCGACCGGACCGGGGCGGGTCAGGACGCCGACACCTGGGAGGCTGTCGCGTGGCTGGAAGCCGTCATCTCGGAGAGGACCCCATGAGCACCGACGACACCGCGGACCGCCCGGCGCGAGCCGGGCACGAGCCCGCTGGGCACGACCTGTACGCCTGGGTGGCCCGGCTGGCCGCCGAGTTCGGCGTCGACCCCGCCGTCGTCGACGTCGAGGCGGTCCTCGACCTGGCCCGCGAGACGGCGCACGGCGTCGCGCGCCCGGCCGTGCCGCTGACCGGCTTCTTCGTCGGGTACGCCGTCGCGTCGGGCACACGGGACCGCGCCGAGCTCGACCGGGTCGCGGCTCGCGTCACCGACCTGGCCCGCGAGTGGGCGAAGGCGCGCGAGGAGGGGGGCGCCGAGTGATCACCGTGCGGCACTTCGCCGCGGCGGCCGAGGCGGCAGGGACGTCCGCGGAGCCCGTGGCGGCCACGACCGTCGGTGAGCTGCGCGCGCGGCTCGTCGAGCGGCACGGGCCGCCGATGGCGCGCGTGCTGGCGCAGTCCTCGCTGCTGTCGGACGGCGTCCGGCTCGCCGCGGACGGCGATCGGCTGCGCGAGGGCGTGACCGTCGACGTGCTCCCGCCGTTCGCCGGCGGCTGACGGCCGCGCGGGCCGGTCGCCCGGCCGGTCCTACCCGCCGATGGCGCTCATCGGGCGCTCGGGCTGGAGGAACGACGGGTCGTCGATGTCGTGCCCGGCCCGTTTGCCGGCCAGGCAGCCGCGGAAGGCCGCGGCGAGCTCTGCGTCGTCCCCTCCGGCGCGCAGGATCGAGCGCAGGTCCGTCTCGGAACGGGCGAAGAGGCAGGCGCGCAGCTGACCGTCCGCCGTGAGGCGGATCCGGTCGCAGGCCCCGCAGAACGGCGCCGTGACCGAGGCGATGACGCCGACCGTCCGGGGTCCGCCGTCGATGAGCCAGCGCGCGGCCGGCGCGGCGCCGCGGCCGGGCACCGGGGTCAGGTCGAACGCCCCGGTCAGTGCGTCAAGGATCTCGGCCTGCGTCACCATCGCGGTGCGGTCCCACGTGTGGCCGGCGTCGAGTGGCATCTGCTCGATGAACCGCATCTCGTACCCCTGGTCGACGGCGAACCGCACCAGGTCGACCACCTCGGCGTCGTTGACGCCGCGCATCGCCACGGCGTTGAGCTTGATCGGCTCCAGTCCGACGGCGCGTGCGGCGGCGAGGCCGGCGAGGACCTCCGGCAGCCGGTCGCGCCGCGTGAGCTGCTGGTAGCGCGCGCGGTCCAGCGTGTCGAGGCTGACGTTGACCCGCGTGAGCCCCGCGTCCTTGAGCGGGCCCGCCAGCGCAGGCAGGCGCAGGGCGTTGGTCGTCAGGGAGATCTCCGGGTGGGCGCCCGCCGGCCCGAGCCGGGCGAGCGCGGCCACCACGTCGACGACGTCGGGACGCAGCAGCGGCTCGCCGCCCGTCAGGCGGATCTCCCGGATCCCCAGCTCGACGGCGACCGCCGCGGCCCGGACCAGCTCGGTGGTGGTGAGCATCGACGCCCCGGGCAGCCACGGCACGCCCTCGGCGGGCATGCAGTAGGTGCAGCGCAGCGAGCAGCGGTCCGTCAGGGAGATGCGCAGGTCGCGGTGCACGCGGCCGAACCGGTCGACCAGCCCGGCGGCGGGAGCGGCGCCGCTCACGTCAGACCCACCCACACGTGGTGACCGTCGGCGAGGATCTCGCGCTTCCACATCGGCAGCTCCGCCTTGATCGCCTCGACCAGCTCCTCGCAGACCTCGAAGGCCAGGGACCGGTGCGCGGTGGCGACGGCCACGACGACGGCGATCTCGCCGACCGGCAGGTGGCCGTAGCGGTGGCCGGCCGCCACGGCAAGGACGCCGTCGCGCGCCGCGACCGCGTCGACGAGTCGCGCGAGCACCGCGGCCCCGTCGGGATGGGCCGTGTACTCCAGGGCGACGACGGGCCCCGTCGCGGCGGGGTCGTGGTCGCGGACCTGCCCGACGAACATCGCGACCGCCCCCGCCGCGGGGTGGGCCACCGCGGCCAGGTGCTCCGCCACGGACAGCACGCCGTCGGTCAGCGCGGCGAGGCTCATCCGTGGTCCCCGCCGTCGACCTGGTCGAGCACGTGGCCCAGGAGGGGCAGGACGACGGCCAGACCCTGCTGGACCCCGGCCGGGCTCCCCGGGAGGTTGACCACGAGCTGCCCCCGTGCGGTCAGGCCCACCAGCCCGCGGGAGAGCACCGCGGTGGGTGCGGACACCGCCCCGGCGCGTCGGATCGCCTCGGCGACGCCGGGCAGCTCGCGGGCGATGACCGGACGCGTGCCCTCGGGGGTCTGGTCGCGGGGCCCGACGCCCGTCCCCCCGCTGGTGACGACCAGGCGCGCGGGGCCGGCGAGCACCGCCCGCAGCGCGCCGAGCACCCGGTCCGTCCCGTCCGGGACGACGACGGGTGGCCCGACGTCCAGCCCTGCGGTGGTGAGCAGGTCGACGGCGAGCGGGCCGGAGCGGTCCTCGGCCTCGCCGCGCGAGCAGCGGTCGGAGACCACGACCACGACGGCGGCGACGCCGGCCGGCCCGGGGGCGCGATGCTCGCGGGGGGTGCTCACGTCCGCCACGGTACCGACCTAGGGCCCGTGTTGCGACGGTCCGGACCATCAATAATCGACCTGTGGTCGCCCGATCCCTGAGTCAGGCCCGCGCCCTCGCCCACGAGAGCCGCATCGAGATCCTGCACGTGCTCCAGCAGGCCGCCGAGCCCATGGGGGTCCACGAGCTGGCGCCCCGGCTCGGGCTGCACCGGACGACGACGCGCGACCACCTCGAGCACCTCGTCGCGGCGGGCTACGTCGCCAAGGCGCCCGAGGCCCGGGCGACCCGGGGGCGGCCGCGGATCCTCTACAGCGCACGGGAGCGCCCCACGGTGCCCTCGGCGGACGCCTGGTTCCGCGACAACCTCATCAAGGTGCTCCTGGCGGGGTACGGACAGCCCCTGGAGAGCCACGCGGGCGCGGCGGTGCAGGCGGGTGTCCAGCAGGCGGACGGCTGGGTGGCCGAGCGGGGGGCGGGTGTGCGGGGCGCCCCCGCGGTCGGCGCGGGGGCCTTCAGCGGCGCCGAGGAGCTCACGCAGCTGGCCGTCATCGAGGCGCACCTGGAGGAGCTGGGTTTCGAGCCGGAGCTCGACCCGCACGAGCCCCAGATCCACATGCGGCACTGCCCGTTCCTCGACGTCGCCCGGGAGCACACCGACGTGGTCTGCAGCGTGCACCTCGGCCTCGCCCGGGGCGTGCTCGCCCAGCAGGGCGGTCCGCTGACCGCCGAGCGCCTCGAGCCGTTCGCGGGGCCGCACCACTGCGTGCTGCACCTCGCCCGGCGGCCGGCCGACACCTTGTGATCTGAATCACACTCGGGCAGGATTTGTGACGGCCCCGGCCTCGACAAGTCAGGGGGCCGGCGCAGGACACTCGGGTGACGAGCGTCCGTCCCGAGCACCCGGAGCACCCATGGCGAGCAGGTTCGACTCCACCGTGGACCTCACCCGGTGGGACCCCGAGGTCGAAGAGCGCTGGGACAAGGGCCTGGCCTGGCGGACGCTGTGGGTCACCACCTACAACCTGACCCTGGCCTTCGCCGTCTGGTACCTCGTCAGCGCGATCGCCCCGCGTCTCAACGACGTCGGCTTCGACCTGTCGGCGAACCAGCTCTACTGGCTGGTCGCGCTCCCGGGTCTGTCCGGTGGCCTCATGCGGCTCGTCTACATGTTCCTGCCGCCGCTGCTGGGCACCCGGACCCTCGTGGGCGGTACGGCGACGCTCATGGTGCTGCCGATGGTCGGCTGGGGGATGGCCGTGCGCGACGCGTCGACGCCGTACGGCGTGCTGCTCGCCCTGGCGTTCGCGGTCGGGATCGGCGGCGGCGCGTTCTCTGGCTTCATGCCCTCGACCAGCTACTTCTTCCCCAGGCGCCTTGCCGGGACGGCGCTGGGCCTGCAGGCCGGCCTGGGCAACTTCGGTGTCAGCCTCATCCAGTTCGTCACGCCGTGGGTCGTCGGCTTCGGACTGCTCGGCACGGCGGCCCTCACGCCGCAGCAGACGGCGACGGGCTCGCAGATGTGGTTGCACAACGCCGGGCTCGTGCTCATCCCGTGGGTGGTCCTCGGCGCCGTCCTGGCCGCGGTGTTCCTGCGCCGGATCCCGGTCAAGGCCTCGATCCGCGAGCAGATGGACATCTTCGGCGAGAAGCACACCTGGGTGATGACCGCGATCTACGTCATGACCTTCGGGGCGTTCAGCGGCTTCGCCGCCCAGTTCGGCCTGCTCATCCGCAACCAGTACGGCGGCTTCGCCGACGCGCCGGACCCGCTCGCGTTCGCCTTCCTCGGCCCGCTGGTCGGGTCCCTGGTCCGGGCGGCGTGGGGCCCCTTGTGCGACCGGTTCGGCGGCGCGATCTGGACCCTGGTCTCCGGCATCGGCATGACGGCGAGCGCGGTGTTCGTCGCGCAGTACCTGGAGCCGACGGACCGCGGCGAGTTCACCTGGTTCCTCACGGGGATGCTGGTCCTGTTCTTCTTCGCCGGGGTCGGCAACGCGGGTACGTTCAAGCAGATGCCGATGATCTTCCCCAAGCGCCAGGCCGGGGGAGTGATCGGCTTCACCGCCTCCATCGCGGCGTTCGGTCCGTTCCTCGTCGGCATGGCGCTGTCGGCCATGTCGCCCACGACCTTCTTCCTCGGGGCGGCGGTCTACTTCGCCGCGTGCACCGGCCTGGTCTGGTTCTATTACGCACGTCCCGGCGCGCCCAAGCCCAGCTG